>JAGQWV010000025.1 GCA_020437045.1 Saprospiraceae bacterium
AGACACCACGAATTAAGGAAGCATACCAGAAAGTAACATATTATCAGGGCATTCAGGATTATGTAAGCAAGGACCTTGGTAGTGCATTGGAGTATTTCACGAAATCGCTTGCAGTGCCCATCAACCCACGTATAAAAGCCCTATCAACCTTCTGGACTGGTGAGATCCATTACTATCAGAAGAAGTATGCTGTCAGTAAGGGAGATTTCGACCGTTTTATCACGATGGCCAATGGCATTGATGATCTGCCTCCGAGCTCTTCAATTGCTGCCGCACATTATAGCCAGGGTTATAACTACCTTAAAACAGATGATTATAATAATGCGCTCAAAAACTTTGAATCTTCCATAAAAATGATTGAAAGTAATCAGGTAACCGATGAGCAGCTCAATACCCAGTTATTACCTGATGCTTATCTAAGGGCTGGTGATTGCAACTTCAAGAGGAACAAGTATGAACTGGCACTGAACTACTACAATAAAGCAATTGCCCTGGAGGCTCCCGGATTTGAATATGCATTGTTTCAAAAAGCGATCATTCAGGGTTTGAGAAGACAGAATAATGAGAAACTGCTTGCGCTCCAGCAGCTCGTGGAAAATCATTCAAACTCCCTATATGCAGATGATGCTCTGCTGGAATTAGGTGATACCTACATGGAACTGGGCCGCCCTAATGATGCCATTCGTTCGTTAGATCAACTGGTGACACAGTACAAAGGAAAATCAGAACTAATCAATGCTGCCTATCTCAAGCTGGGGCTGATCACCTATAATCAAGGCGATGTCGATCAGGCTTTGGAATACTATAAAACCATCTTTAAGAATAACCCATCGTCTAAGGAAGCGAAAGACGCTCTGGCGGCCATCGAAGAGATTTATGTAGAAGATTTGCATCGACCGGATGATTATGTTGCTTTTGTTGAATCAATACCCGGTTATAAAGTTGAAGCCGGAGAAAAAGATTCACTCAATTACCTGGTAGCCCAAAGGTTATATGAGAATGCCGATTACGAACGAGCAATAACAGCATTCACGGAGTATCTGAACAAGTATCCTCGAGGATTCCATGCTCTGGAGGCTGTTTATAATCGAGCCGAATCCTTCAGCATTCTGAGAAAGTTTGACGATGCACTTGCTGATTATGAAACAACCATCAAAAAAGGCCAAAGTGCTTACTATCTACCTGCTCTGGAAAAAGCGGCTTTAATAAGCTATAACTATGCAGAGAAATTTGAAAAAGCCTACGAGTATTACTCGAAGCTAGAATCTTTGACCAATGATCCGCAGATTAAATTTGAATCACAAATCGGAGCAATGCGCTCTGCCTACCGAATCGGAAAGAAAGATGCTGCAGGTTCTTATGCGAGCAAGGTAATCAATAATCCCAATGCAACTACCGAAGAAATCGCCGTTGCGGAATTTTATCGGGGTAAAATTTTATATGAAAACAATCAACTCGATGAAGCTATGCGGTTATTCAGAGAGGTGGTGGCCAAATCAGATAATGAAAATACTGCAGAAGCCAGATTCCTGATAGCGGACATCTTGTATATAAAGAAAATGTATGATGAATCTGAGGAAGCCTGCCGGACATCCTACAGTGAGAGTGGAGCATATCCCTATTGGGTAGCTAAAAGTCTGATTCTACTCAGTGATGTGTTGGTGGTTAAAGAAGATTTCTTTAACGCTCGTGCCGCTTTGGAAGCGGTCATTGATAACTTTTCAGAAGATCCGGAACTACTTGAAATTGCCAAATCGAAAGTGGCAAAGATCGATGCAGAACAACAGAAGAGAAATCGAATCGACGGTGGAGATAACCGTTCAGACAATTAGTTCAAAATAAAACAGAAGTCAACAAGATGATTCATTATAGAATATTAATCTTCGCTGTGCTAATGGTCAGCTTTTGTCAACTAGCCAGTGCTCAGGATCTCCAAACAGAAACAGTTGAAGTGGTCAAAAACTTTGAGGCTCGTCTGGCGGATGCAAACAAACAACGCCTGGAGCCCGCTCCGGAAGTCAAGGAGGTTTCTGACCAAAAATTTGCATATAATATCGAGGAAAAAGTGATGGAAGTCGAGTATCTGCCTCCATCTATTCGACCCATCGGTGTGTCTACCACTCCTCTCGATCCCGGATACAATGGATTTGCAAAGGCTGGATTTGGATATCCGATTTCACCGTATCTGGATGCGGGATATCTATTTGGCTCGGAGTCTAATTCCAATCTTTTGGCAAGGATAACCCATCACAGTGCCAACGACAAAAACTTTGCTAATCGACGGTTTTCCGATAATGATGCCTTGCTGAAGGGTACATTAGAGACAAATCGCGGGTTTGCTATTGATGGGTATTCATCAGTGAGTATTGATAACTATGCCTTCTATGGTTATGATCACGAAGATACAACCAACAACTTTACCGCCGAAGATGTCAAAAACAAGTTAAACCTTTATGAGTTAGGACTCAAAGTATACAACAGCACTGAGACGGACGCAACCTTAAACTACTGGGCTGGCTTTGATGTGTATCGATTTGCCAACAATTTTGCTACCAGGGAGACGGGTTTAAAACTGGATCTGGGCCTCACTAAGTGGTTTGGTGACAATCCTTTATCCATCGCCATCGGTACCGATCTAACCCGTCTAAAAGATACTACAATTCAAAAGTTAAATAACTTTTTTGTAAATCCCACTTTTAGCTTCGGAACATCATCGTTGCGTTTTAAAATGGGAGGCCGCCTGGCAAGTTCCAATGAAGAGTATTTCATCTTTCCCGACGTAGAGTTACTGATCAGTCTAGCCGGAAATGGGCTTTCACTATTTGCCGGTGCTGATGGCGGTTTACGAAAAAACAATTTTAAGATCTTATCGCAATACAACCCATTTTTAGTTTCGGAACTTTCGGATATCCGAAATAGTCAGTATTATGATTTTTATGCTGGAGTGAAAGGCCGGGTTTCCGGTGTAGAATACAGTGCCCAGGCAGGATATAAACCAACGAATGATCTGGCCCTATTTCAAGTAAATCAGGATAAACCCTGGAATAGGTTTGATATTCTCTACGATACAGCAAAGATCATTTATATTCAGGCATCTCTCAAAGGACAAATACTTAATAACCTGGATATTTCAGGAAGCATCGTCCAAAATTTCTATGATTTAAACAACCAGGATAGGGCTTGGTATCTTCCAAAACTCCAGGGAAATGTTGGTTTAAGTTACCTGGCGCTTGACCAGAAGTTACGACTGAAAGCAGAAGTGTACGTCAATGATGCAGTACCCTTCCAGAAATTAGACTTTCCGGAAGAGCCAAATCTCCTATTCGATGTGAGCTTGGGAGCTGATTATTTTCTCACTGAAAATTTTGGATTATTTCTCCATGTGAATAATTTATCAACCAATCAATACCGTCGTTGGTACGGGTATCCCGGCTTCGGTCTCAACGTGCTTGGAGGTATTACTGCCCGATTCTAAGGTTACGGGGGACAAAAGAATCCAGATAATTTCTTTTAGCCGGATGCAACCTTGTCTTTTTTGATGCGTCTCTAGGAGTATACTTATATCACAAAAAAAATAAAGCGATGAACAAAGTACTACTTCTAAGCCTGATAATAGCCTTCCATATGCCGATCATAGGCGCCCAGAATTTCTGGAAGAATGCCATTAAAGGTGAAGGACCGGTTGTTAAAAAGGAAATTTCCTTGCCTGAGTTCGAAGGTATTCGCAATGGCTTTAGTTGTGATGTGATCATCACCCAGGGATCCAGTCAAAAAATCGTCCTCGAAGGCCAGGAAAACATTCTTGATAATTTGGAATTGGATGTTGCCGGAAATATTTTGAAAATTAAATATGACCGGATGGTAAAAAAAGCGGAACCGGTGAAAATCTATATTACCATGACCAATCTGGTAGAAGCTGTATTAAGTGGATCTGGTAGTCTCTCAACCACCAATCATTTCTCTGGAAATAAAGACCTGCATATTGCCGTCTCGGGAAGTGGCGATGTGTCACTTGATATTGATGCAATCGACATTGATATGAAGATCAGTGGATCTGGGGATATTTATCTCAAGGGATCTGGGGATGATCTTGATATGACGATTAGCGGTTCCGGAGGTATTGATTCCCGTGACCTGAGCGCTAATAATTGCAAGGTATCCATCAGTGGCTCCGGAAATGCGACCGTTAATGTACGACAGGATTTGGATGCACGGGTTTCTGGTAGTGGCAACGTCAGATACAGAGGTGATGTAGCCCGCATTAACTCCAGAGTTAGTGGTTCTGGAAGCATTCATTCGCTCAACTAATCCAGGAGTTTATTGCTTAGTAAACCCTGACATCCTGAGCTAGACCATGTCGACTGGATTAGCAAGAGATCGGAGTACAGCCGAATCTAGCATACGAAAGAATCCGAGTTATGAGTCTATTTAGTCCGCATTGTATAATCTACTGCGGAACCAAAATGCTTTGAGACTGGGCACGTCCGGCAATTTTGATGTCTGTCCGGCAAGGCTAGCCAGACGGGCTAACCATAGGGTACATGCCTGCGCGTTAAAATCATCGTGGAGCCCCTATTCTAAAGGCCTTTTGCCCCTCGTCACGAAATCCTATTACATAATGCGGGTTAATGGCAGCATGGCACTTAGAATTAAACGCTAGTGCGAAAGAACTTAACCAGCCCACCTCGCCCCTGGCAAATAGCGCATCATATCAATCGGACTGTTTGTATCTTTAGCGCTCCAAACAAGTGAGCAAAGGGACGGATGATTGTTATAAAAGTTGGTACAAACGTTTTGTCTGACGATCATGGATCGATCGATATGGGAACTCTCACTACCTTGGTGGAGCAGATAGCTACGCTGAAGTCTAGTGGTGAAAAGATTATTCTGGTCAGTAGTGGTGCCGTGGGAGCTGGCAGAAAAGAGCTTACACTCACCAAGACACTAAACCGGGTGGAAAAACGACAGCTTTGGGCAGCCATCGGACAGCCAAAATTACTGCAAAAGTATATGCATCTTTTTGAGCAGCATGACATCCATGTTGCTCAGATTTTAGCGACAAAAGAGGATTTTCGTGATCGCAAGCACTATTTGCATATGCGAAACTGCTTTAAAGCGCTCCTCTCCGAAAATGTGATTCCCATCGTCAACGAAAATGATGCTATTGCTGTCGATGAACTTATGTTTACAGATAACGATGAGCTAGCCGGTTTGGTGGCGGGTATGATGGGAGCCAATGCACTCTATATCCTAACCAACGTAGATGGTGTCTATGATACCAATCCAACAGATCCTGAAGCAAAGGTTATTGCAGAGATTCTACCGGATGCTACACCATCGCTTAATTTTGCTTCATCCCCGAGATCCAGCTTTGGCAGAGGAGGTATGGCTACCAAATTTCGAATGAGCAAACGCCTGGCATCCCTGGGCATCGAAGTATTGATTGCCAATGGAAAGAAACCTGACATTATAAACCGGGTATATCGCGGAGAAGCAGTAGGTACCAGGTTTCGCAAGCAAGCTAATAGTTCATCTGTAAAGAAATGGCTGGCGTATCAGGATCGCAGTGCTCAGGGTACGGTCATTGTTAATGAAGGCGCAAAACAAGCCTTACTCCAACCAAAAAAGGCAGCCTCCCTCCTTCCTGTGGGAGTTGTCGATATTTTATCGGTGTTTAAAAAGGGTGATCTGATCAATGTAATAGATCATGAAGGACACATTATTGCCCTGGGTAAAGCACAATATGGATCTGATACATTGGAGAAATATTTGGGAAAAAACGGACAAAAAGCTCTTATACATTATGATTATTTAGTCATCACGCATGAAAGAAATTGACATATACAAGGACCTGGAGGCAGAAATTTGCAGTCATTTGAAAGAGGTGCGCCAGGTCACCAGAAAATTGGTTCTGCAAAAACAGCCATTAATAAACTCGATTCTCAGAGAGATCGCGGATGTAACCGAAACCAGACACCGCGAAATTTTGCAGGAAAACCAGAGAGATCTGGATCGAATGGACCCAGCCGATCCCAAATTCGACCGATTGAAACTGACCGATGAACGATTAAAAACGATTGAAAGGGATCTGAGAGCCGTTGCCGCTCTCCCCTCTCCATTGGGTCTGGAACTTGAATCCAGAACCGTTTCTTCTGGACTCCAGCTTAGGAAGATTTCCGTACCCATGGGCGTGGTGGGAGTAATCTATGAATCCCGTCCAAATGTAACTTTCGATGTATTTGCTTTGTGTTTTAAGGCGGGCAATGCGATTGTATTGAAGGGCAGTAAAGATGCTCATTATTCCAATGTAATTATTGTAAAGGTAATTCAGGAAGTCCTCACGAAATATGGACTGGAGAATGCAGTGTACCTCGCTCCCAGCGATCGAACCATTTTACCGGTCATCTTAAACGCCACTAAATTCATTGATGTCATCATTCCACGTGGTTCCGAAGGCTTGATCAGATTTGTCCGGGAAAATGCCAAAGTACCTGTCATTGAAACCGGAGCGGGGATAGTGCATACCTATTATGATTCAAGTGCTGACCTTACTAAAGGAAAGGCGATTATTGCCAATGCCAAAACCCGAAGAGTGAGTGTCTGCAATGCTCTGGACACTCTCTTGATTCACCGGGATCGATTAGCGGATCTGCCTGTCATATTTGAAGGTCTCGATGAGAAATTTGGTCTTACGGTATATGCTGATCCGGAGGCATTTGATATACTGGCTGACCATTATGACCTTCGTCTTCTTCATCGCGCACAACCAGAGCACTTCGGCACAGAATTTTTGTCCATGAAGATGTCCGTCAAAGTGGTCAACGATCTGGAGGAGGCATTGGATCATATAGACCAATATAGCTCGAAACATAGCGAAGCCATCATCGCAGAAAATCAGTACATCATTGATCAATTTATGACCGCTGTCGATGCATCAACCGTTTATGCCAATGCATCTACAGCCTTTACAGATGGATCTGAATTCGGATTGGGAGCCGAAATCGGCATCAGTACACAAAAGCTTCATGCGCGCGGTCCTATGGGACTCCGGGAACTCACCAGCTACAAATGGCTGGTAACTGGTAAGGGGCATACTCGAAATTCTTGAAAGCCTCTATCAGGGAAGAGAAAGAACGAATGTCTTACGGTCTCGATCCAGATTAAAGGACTTTTTCGTGCCATCTAACATAACGTGAATCATATTAACCTGGTCGTCAAAATGGTCTAGTAAGACGGTACTATTTACCGCTATCTCTTTGCTATCATCATGATGCCCCTCCGCAACTAAAAAGCATGAAATGGTCTCCAGTGAGCCACTCCCTTCGTTTTTACACTCCTTCAAGTGAAGTTTTAATGGCTGCTTGTCCTCTGTTATTGCAAAATGGCTTATAATATATTCAGCTATATGCTGGCAAAATTCGGGATCTGCATCTTCCTGCTCCGATAACGCAATCTCAGCATCATTCTTGAATAACCGATAATTTACCTGTAATTCACCATCTACTGACTTTATATAACAGATACTAATATAAAAGTCATGTAAAAGTCTTCCCGGCAATAGAAGAAGACAGGCAATAATAAGCATTTTAGAGACCATACTGTGAAAGTAAATAGACCAGAGTGGCCATTGAAGCAGTGCCCAGTTCCAATTCCCGAGGATGGACGGCACTAAATACATCATTGGCAGAATGATGAAGATCAAACATCTTCTGGCCATCTACACTTAGTCCTATCATTGGTGTACCATCTGCTCGGTGTAATGGACCAATATCAACACCACCACCTCCTTTGCTCATATAGGAAATTGTATTCTTCGGGAAATAATCCAACCAGCTCTCTAGTTTCAAACGCTGCTCTTCATCTGCGGTGATACCAAACCCTCGGGGGCTGTACCCTCCGGCATCACTTTCGATGGCCACTAAATGTTTCTCGCCAAGTTTTACCGCCTGATCTGCGTATTCCTCACCACCACGGGTACCATTTTCTTCATTGATAAACATTACAGCGCGGATCGTTCGTTTTGGGGTCACTCCCTGATCAACCAACAATTTTAGAGCACCTAAAGCATGCATACACCCTGCACCATCATCATGTGCTCCCTCTCCTACATCCCATGAATCCATATGACCACCCATAGCGATAATTTCATCGGGATACTCACTTCCCCTTAATTCGGCAATGACATTAAAAGAAGGAGCATCCTCAAACCATTTACAACTCATTTCCAAGTGCATTTTAGCATGTGGATCCAACTTCAAAACATGTTGTACGATATCTGCCGATCGGACTCCCAAAGCTGCAGCAGGAATAGAATCAACATCAGCTTCATAATGACCGGTACCTGTATGGGGTGCATCATCATCTCCGGAACTCACAGAGCGAATCACACTGGCGATGGCTCCTTTTTGGGACGCTTTTACGGCACCTTGAGCTCTGGTTCCTACGTTTGAGCCGTAAGATGCCCCGGTTCCAATATTCGTTTGATCAAAAGGAGGGTTGAAGAAGACAATTTTACCTTCAATTTCTTCTCTTGGGATATCATCAATGGCCATCAATGACGGTACTTCTATAATTTCTGCCGTGATGCCTCCCGGAGGGGTGGCAACCGAACCACCGATGGCCAGGACATTAAGCGGATATTCACCACCTTTACTGTCATAAAGGATCGCCTTTTCAGGGTTTCCCCTTTCCCAATGGGGTACCAAGGTAGGTTGAAGATAGACTCTGTCAAATCCGCAAGTATCCATCACGCCTTTAACCCAGTGGATTGCCTGCAACGAAGACTCCGAACCACTGAGTCTGGGACCTATCGCACATAAATCCTTTAACCAGTGATAACTTTGACGGCTTGTGAGTGCTTCATCATAAAATGATCTTATGGTAATGCGATCATCTTCCGTCTGACTAAATAACGGCACCATTGCTATCATAGCCAGCAATCCAAACAGGAGTCTCCATTTCATGTGTATAATGATTCTTCGTTTAAAGTGTTTGAAAGATACCATCGGGTAATGTCAGACGCAGCCCTGTGGCCCGATAAGATATCCGAACCTTTGAATTAAGAGGTTCTTGTATCTCTAGTGGACAACCGATAATTCGCTGAAGATTGTTGCCCAATACAAAGCCACCTGGAAGGGCTATTTCGTCAGTCACATACAAGATGTATTTCTTTTCATGTGGTGTTTCTTCCTGAGGTGCATAAAATAATTCGGTCAACTCAAGCCGGTAGCAGAGGAAACCTTCAATCAGTTTTGTGTCACTAGGATCTGTTTCGATTCCATAATCAAAGTACCCCTCTTCAGCATTGGCGTCCAGAAAATAATTTTGGCTCACTAGTCCGCCGGCATCCCGGGATATTAGTTTATTGACTGCAGGTAATATCATGTAGGCATTGGTGAGCTCGTCATCTACCTTTTCATTAATCAAAATGGTGTCACTGGAAAAATAAACGCATTTAGATTTTCTGGTAGCTAAGGAAGCGAAATGCTCTATATACTCCTCTGTAGTACTATCCAATACCTGATCGTCAGCTCCCATTTGCTTTGACAAATAGCTCACTAATGAGTCCACGTATGATTCCACCAAAGGCTGAGGAAAATATTCAAGGCAAAATCTGCCCTGTGTAGTCTGAGCGTGTGTATTTGATAAGAGGAGTGATAAAAAAGCTAGATAAACTAATCTGTTCATGTATCAATTTGTGTTCGCGTAAAGATAAATTAATCGCCTAACATCATCAAAGGTATGCAGCTCGCAACCAAGATCCTTTCGAGATTTTAACGAATTATGTGAAAATTAATTCAATATTCCGGCCAAAATCATTACTCGATCCTAATTTTTTTTTGACTGTCAGTCAAATCTGGTATGATTCTTTCCTAACCCAGTATAGCGATTCAGATAGTCTTGAATCCAGAAACGTCAGAGCCTCATTTTTGAACGTTGTCTGCTCAAGACCCGTAATTTCATCAGCCATGGGATATCAACATCTCATGGCTTTTGTTTTGCAAAAAATCAGGTAGAAGAAGTACTTTTGCTGCGAATATTATAAATGAGATGAGAAGATTTATTGATGGTTGGTACAGTCCAACATTGCAAAAACATATGGAAATCGTGACCTATGGCCATTATGGTTTTGCACTATTGCTACTGCCCACTGCAGCAGCCGATTATCTGGAGTATGAACGATTTCAGTTGATCGATGCCATTAGTGGATTTATTAATCAGGGGAAAGTCAAGGTTTTCAGCATCAATAGCATCAATTCAGAAAGCTGGTTGCATCCAAGTATGTATCCTCATCACAAAGCCATGCGGCATAATTCTTTCAATCATTATGTGTATAGTGAGGTAATTCCTTACATCAAAAGCCAGACAAGTTATGATACTCCCATCATCGTTGCCGGAGCATCATTAGGTGCCTTACATTCTGCAAATCTATTTTTTAGACGACCGGATCTTCTGGATGGTGTGATCGCTATGAGTGGAGTCTATGATCTATCTGTCTACACTAAAGGTTTCTGGAACGATGATGTATATTACAACTCTCCCATCCATTACTTGGGCAATATGCATGATCACAAGATTCTCGAAGACATGCGTAGAAGCCATCACATTCACATCCTGGCTGGATCCGGCGATTACGAGGATCCAGAAGCTTCAAGGGCATTCTCCAGATTATTAGGTTACAAAAGTATACCTCACGAACTGGATATTTGGGGACCGGACATGAGACATGATTGGCCCACCTGGAGAGCAATGTTACCCCATTATTTGGGCACGCGCTTTTAGGCTAAACTTGGGATTAAAACCCAATTTGTCCACCCATTCCCATTTGTTTTAGTTGTTCCATACTCATTTCCTGGTATGCTCCTTCCGGTTTCTTGAAAAAATCACTGCCGAGGTCTTTTGAGATGTCTGTGGCCATAAAAGTCATTTTCATCATCCCCGCATCCATAATCCACATCAATGGAGTACCCTTGAGTTCGATTTGATTGAGGTTCTGTAAAAAAGAATTAGGTACTTTGATGTCTTCAGTTACGTACATTTCCATGGAAAACTTCTGACCATTGGCATCAGTTTCGTAGTAAGCTTTATAACAATCTTTGCCAAGAATCTTCTTAGTGACTGATTTGTCATATTTAATGTCTTCTGACTTTATCATGGCTTCCGATTCCTTTCTCATCTTCTCAACGTCTTCATTGCTCATGATGGTTTTTATCTTTTGTCCCATCATATCCATATAAGTCTCAACGGTACTATTCGCACCAGTCCAAAAAGTATTGATCCGCATGAGGCCCCCCATCATATCCACCGTCATTTGTTGCTGTGCTCCATCAAATTGCAATGTTTGGGCCATTCCTTTCATGCTACCGATCATCTGCTGCATGTCGGGATTATTGGTCTGGACGTCAGTAACTTCAAATTTGATTGTACCCTTGTTCATCAACTGTGCCTGGAGGGGCTCCAGCGCAAAAAGGGCAAGAACTAATAGACTTAAAAGGCGGTAGGATCGTATCATATTTTTTTATTTCGTTGATATTAGGTTACAAACATATGAGATCTAACGTAAGAATAGACAATATAATTCATGCTTTGGTCAAAATTAGTAAGCCCATTCATCAAGATACTTCACGAAGATCTTGCTGGTATTGATCGCATCAAATATGGCCCGGTGATGTCGTCCGTCAAAATCCAATCCTTCCCTTTCCAGGGTTTTCAGTAGACCTGTAGGCCGGTTTAACTTCATGATGGACCGATATGCATTTTTCAAATTAAGATGGGGAGTAAGCCAATCGTCCTCAAGGTTATGCAGACGGCAATCATTACGCATCAATTGTTGATCTTCCATGCCCCATGATACTAAAGTATAATCACTTGCATCTATTTCAATCCACTCCCAGAACAGATCAATCACATGGGGAAAAAGATTGGCTGAGGCTACCTGATGCTGTTCTATTCCTGTCAATTCGGTGCAAAATACGGATAGCTGGGTGTTGACAGATGGTCTGACAAATTGATTAAAACTACCAATCTCTTCACCGTATCCATTGACCTTTATCGCACCAATTTCGATAATTTCTTGCACATTATTGGGAGGAGCACCCCTCCAACATGTCGCTTCCAGGTCATAAATTATAAAGTTCAAAACCTTTCTGATCTTACTTTTAGTCTGTGAAATATCTTAGCAACAGTCATTCGCTGTGTGCTACTGCGATCTTACTATTTGGTGATTTATGAATAATCTTTTCCAAACCATATCCTAAAAGACGGTTATGATAATAGTATAGCAATTTAAAGTTTTCAGTAGTGACAAATCCATCTTTAGTAACCTTCAGAGGTTTCTTGGTATGATAGATCCCCAATTTCGAAATACCATCTTCCACCAAAGCCTTGATATCCCATTTGACAGGATCAGAGATACGAATTTCACCTTTAGCTTCCAAGGATAACAACTGGGATCGCAGCTTATTACAGCTCAATTCAAATTCATCAATAGGTATTCGAAAATCTTCAAAAGGCAATTTTAACACACCAAACAAATCGAGATTAGAATTCTCTTTAAGTAATAACTCAAACGCCGCAAAGGCCACCAGATGTGAAGTCAGTACCATGTTATCCTTCTTAAAGCGCTCCACAATCCGATCACTCAGTAACTTAGTGTAGACACCCTCTCGTTGTAAGTTTTTGGAGATGTCTCCATCCAATTTGAAATAGTCACTAATCTCTATCGGACGGCCCTGTTCATCATGACTATTACCCTCAAAATCCACAAAATTACCGAGCGCATCAAAGGGTTTTCCAAATGACATTACAATCTCAGAGCTCTCATTATAGTATTGCCAAAGAAACTTTAACAGCTTGCGTTTGCTCTTGGAGAAATCCTTGATCTCCATATATTTCTCCTTGCCAATTTGGCGAAGATGCTGCTCAATCAAATATCGGGCTTCCAGAACGAAATGATAATCCAGAATCAAGGGAACCACAAAAACTTTGTTGTCCAGTTCCTTCTGACAGATAGCCCGTTGTGCCTCAATCACCGTACCGAGTAATCCCAATTTCAGTTTGCTTTCCGCCTCTCCGGATCTTGATCGGGTACCTCCGGCAAAAAACAAACTATGCGTCCCTTTTTCAATTGAAAGCGTAGACATCGATTTGAGAGTCTCCAGATAGATGGCATTTTTCTTTCGCCGATCTACCCGATAGGCACCCAATCGATTCATAAAATATGCTGCCGGGCCAAAGTTGTAGAGGTTTAAGCCAGCTCCATAAGAAAAAGAAGGTAATCCCACTTTAAGATCAATAGCGTAGCCAATTAGTACGCTATCTAAATTGCTGAAGTGTGTTGGTACAATGACTATGGTGCCCTTTTTGGCTAAGTTCCGGATTTGCTCAAGATCTCCATAAATCTTGATACGATGGGCCAGTTGGTCCTTCTTACCCCAGCTCTGAGTCTTTTTTCCCCTTTTACTAAGTAATCTTTTAAACAGGGCGGTAAGAATCTTTCTTGCTTGCAGGAACGTTTTCGGTACGAAGGATCCTACAATCTCTTCGGCATAGCGATCGATGATTTTATACAAAACTTCTTGCTCCGCATGCAGTTTTATCGCACTGTTTTGCGTCTTATCGGCCTCTTCCAACCTTGCTCTTAATTTTTTCCAGAACGCCTCCTCGTTGGGTGGATCCACTCTCCAGGGCTTCTCCCTCATTCTAATTCGTTCCTGATAGATGGTCTTGGCCAAAACTTCGGCAAAATCCCCATGATTTTTTTCCTCCAACCGGACAATGGTCTGTTTTATGATTTCTTCGATAAAATTCCGGCGTTGAAGACTAAGCTTATGTATGGGCCATTCTTCCAGGTCTGGTAAGATGTGGGGATATAATTGTAACTGATCTTCCATCAAAGCTTAAACATGCGTTCCAGAGTCCAAGGTACGATTTCCTTTGGATTGATTTAAGTTCTTCTCATACGGGCTCACCTTTAACCAGCCTGTCAATATAGGATTGCAAATCTTCTTGACCAACTCTAGTTACTGAAGACACGGCAAAATAAGGGGGGAGCTCCTCCCAATTTTCAAGCATTTTATTCCGAAAAGCTTCGATTTGCTTGTTATTCTGAAGTGTATTCTGCCGGTCTATTTTGGTAAAAACCAAATTGAATGGTATGCCATTTTGTCCCAGCCAGTTTATAAACTCGATATCTATCGCCTGGGGAGGTACGTTGGCATCAATCAGTACAAATGCCAGATGTAGCATTGGGGATTCCAAAAGATAAGTAGACACCATGCTTTTCCAGCTACTTCGTTTTTTCTTAGACTCCTTCGCATATCCATATCCCGGTAAGTCCACCAATATCCATTCTTCATTAACCTCAAAAAGATTGATCATTTGAGTTTTACCTGGCTGCTTTGAAACTTTGGCAATGCTTTTGCGTTCGGTCAGTAAATTTATCAATGACGACTTTCCCACGTTCGAACGACCGATGAAAGCAAATTGAGGTAATTTACACTCCGGCATTTTCTTCAGCGATGGAAAACTGCCTTTAAAGTGGACTTCTCTGATCATAGACTAAAATATTCTTAAAAAAATTACGAATTTTGTGGAGTGATTTAAAAGTTTGTTAATTACAAGCCAGTCAGATCCAAATAATCAAATAGATCCCAAGTTATAGCGTTTGCCAAGATAGAATTACCGAACACCAAATCCAATGATTTCATTACGAAGTTATTTATTACTAACCGTCCTGACTGTACTTTGTCTCAACCTGGCCAGTGGACAGATTAGATTTGGAGTAAAGGGTGGCATCAGTACTTACGATCTTGGGGTTAATGACGCCCTTACGATTACCCAAGGTGGCAATGATTTTTTACTGGATGTTCAGGATGCAAAATATGGTTATCATGCCGGTCTGGTACTGCAAATCAAATTGGCCTCATTTGTCATTCAGCCCGAGCTTCTGTTTAATAGCAATTCTGTAGATTATAGTTTTGACCTCGCTGCTTCACCTACAGCGGGAAGCGTCTATACAGAGCGATATCAAAATCTGGATTTACCCCTGATGTTTGGTCTTAAAGCCGGTCCCATGCGCTTGATGGCCGGACCCGTGGGACATTATTTTCTAAAAAGTACCTCTGAATTGTTCCAATTCGAATCCTACCAACAAAAATTTTCAGACCTCACTTATGGTTGGCAGGGAGGAATCGGTGTCGACCTTCTGAATGTTATGGTAGATATCCGGTACGAAGGCAATTTTACCAAATTTGGAGATCATATCATCTTCTCCGGTCAACAATATAGCTTTTCCAACGCACCTGCTCGATTAATTGCATCACTGGCGGTCACAATTAAATAGAGGCCCGGATCGCTTCCCTTAGCACCGAAATAAATCGGTAACAGTCATCAAAACTATTATATAACGGATGCGCAGCAACCCGGATGGTACCAGGTCTACGATAATCCACTATTACGTGATGTTGGGACAACGCATCAAAGATCGTTGTTGCATTGTTTTCAAAGTACAGACACAACATAGCCCCACGTTTTTCTGCATTCGGAGGGGTGGTAATGGTAAAAACTCCGGGAGATAATTTTTCCAATTCTGTATACATATAAGCACATAGAATTCTGGACTGAGATCTCAATCTGGACATGCCATAACGATCAAAGATTTCCAGAGATGCCCTTAATGATGCCAATGCCAGGATCGGTGGATTTGACATCTGCCAACTCCAGGCACCGGAATCCGGTGTAAATTCGGAATGCATCTCAAAACGATTGCTAAGACTATTACCCCACCAGCCCTGAAAATGATGATGCATTGTGTGATGTTTTTCATGAATAAAGCAGGCACCCAGGCTACCCGGGCCTCCATTTAAATACTTGTAAGTGCACCAACAAGCAAAATCAACTCCCCAGTCATGCAACGAGAGCTCCACATTTCCCACTGCATGTGCCAAATCCACTCCAAACATCAGATTATAGCGGGCGGCTGTTTCCCCGACTGTTCTTAAATCAAAAAGTTGTCCATTAAGATAATGTACCCCTGAGATAAAGATCAAAGCAATTTCTTCATGATGCTCGACAATCAATTCTTTTAGAACTTCTTCGTTAAATGATCCGGTGATGTCGGGATTCCAATAGATAATATCTTTGTCCGAATAACCCCTCGTCTGTAGATGCGATTTAATGGCATAAAGATCACTCGGAAACGCTGGTTGCTCCATAAGGATCTTCTTCCGATGACCTGAAGGTTGGTAAAAACCCGACAGTAGAATATGAATATTGGTAGTCAATGTGTTCATGATCACCACCTCATGGGCTTTGGCATTGACTAATTTTGCCATCATCCGGTGCATGTCATCCAAATAATGAATCCAGGGGATATTGCCCTCAAAATGACCCTCTACCCCTAGAGTAGCCCATTGCTTCATAACCTCATCGGTATATCTTTCGGCCTGGTCAGGCTGAAGGCCAAGTGAATGTCCGCAGAGATAAGTTTTTCTTATTCCTTCATTCTCCGGAAAACGAAATGCACTCACATCGGGTAAATCTGCATCAATCAGTTCAGGATCAAAATGCAGTACGGTACGTGGTAGTATATTTGACATGGATTTATATGATAGTTTCGAAATATATAAATAATAAAGTCAATACATACTAAATCATACCAACGCTTGCTTCTGTTCGGACCAACTTACTTTAAGATTCCTAAATTTGTGATCGTTAAATTTTCCTTTATGAAATGGTTAAAAGTTATTTTGCTGATCTCGTTGGTAAACATTGGGTATGGTCAGCGAATAATCACGGAAGACCGACTGACGCTCGATCGAATTTTTGATAGTAGGGATTTTGTGCCAGATTGGTTACCACCTTATAAATGGCTTGCCGGTGGCAGTTACTTTACCACGATAGAATATAATGAAAAGGGCAACTCAGAACTTATTTCCTACCGTTCTGAAACTGGAGAAAAAAACACTTTGATTTCCGACCAGCTCCTCAGGACATCTTCCGGACAACCCATTGTTATTGAAGATTACTATTGGTCGGCGGATGAAAAGAAGATTTTGATATTTACTAATTCTGAACGTGTATGGCGTACCAATACACGTGGAGATTACTATGTACTGAACTTAGAATCCAAACAAATTTATCAATTAGGAGAAGGGCTTCCGCTAAGTTCATTAATGTTCGCAAAATTCAACCCTCAGGGCACTATGGTAGCATATGTGTCTCAGCACAATCTCTACCAGGAGAATTTAGAAACACGTGAAATTCAGCAATTGACCACAGATGGTTCTGAGGGCATCATCAATGGCACCTTCGATTGGGCCTATGAAGAAGAATTTTTCTGTAAAGATGGGTTTCGCTGGAGTCCAGATGGAAATTCCATAGCCTACTGGCAGATTGATGCCAATGAAACAAAGAATTTTTATCTTATTAATAATACGTCGAGCATCTATTCTCAGGTGATCCCTATCCAATATCCAAAAGTTGGACAAAAACCATCATCCGCCAAAATTGGTATTCTTGATATCCCATCTAAAACTACCCAATGGATTGATTTACCAGGTGAACCCTATGAGCATTATTTACCAAGAATGCAGTGGCTCACTCCCACCAATACATTGTTGATTACGCAATTATCCAGAAAACAAAACCATTTGACACTTTGGACAGTTGATCGCACGTCTATGACTCCTGATAAAGTGTATGAAGAGGAATCAGATACCTGGATCGACATTGTAAATATCGATGTAAGTGCTGCATGGGAAGTTGAAGATCAGGTTTCGCTTGATCAGGGAAATTCCTTTCTATGGATGAGTGATAAAGATGGGTGGCGGCATCTTTACCGGATCAATGTCAAAGACAAACAGGTAGAATTATTAAGTACCGGAGCATTTGACATTGCCAGTGTAAAAGGTATCAATACAAAGGAAAATCTTATTTATGTAATTGCCTCTCCTGACAACTCTACTCAACGCTATTTGTATGCCATAAATACCACTAATAAATCTTATGAACGTATTACCCCGACCAACTATTCAGGGCTAAATAATTATGACATTTCACCCAATGGAAATTTTGCAGTATTCGAACACGATCAATCAAATGATCCAGGACAAACATTTTTTATTTCACTACCAGATCATTTGCTAAAAGATACATTGATTACAAATGATCATTTCCGGAAATCACTGGATGCCATTAAATTACCCGAAGTTGAATTTTTTAAAATTACAACTGAAGATGGAGTTGAAATGGATGGTAAAATGATCAAACCATTAAATTTTTCTAAATCAAAAAAATATCCGGTTTTATTTTATGTTTATG
>JAGQWV010000026.1 GCA_020437045.1 Saprospiraceae bacterium
TAATAACGGTTTCTCAGTCGCTTAGCGGCATCTTGCCGGATTCTTTTCTGTGACGACTTGTGATGTGCCATATGATGATATTTCTGAAATTTAGGACCGCAAAGATATACTTTTCTTCGCAATTGAAATAGGGTCTATGCTAAATCTTTTTGCAAAAATCTGAGGATTGTCTTTATAATATTGACAGGTAAGGGTTTTTTTAACGAGTCATTACCAGCCAATTCACTATGTAACAATATGTTACGTAGTGTATTTTTCTTTTTTTTTAGTTAAAGGTGATCTCTAACCCCTTTTTTTGAATGAAAAACTTGTTTCGACCAAGGGGAGCGCCTAACTTTACTGCCGTATTATACATTTATTTAATCTAAAACTTCTACTAATGAACAAAGGAGATTTAATCGAGAGTGTAGCAAACCAATCTGGTTTGACGAAGGCTGATGCAGCACGTGCTGTTGATGCAGTGTTGGATGCAATTACCGGTAGCTTGATGCAAGGTACTAAGGTGACTTTGCCTGGGTTTGGTACATTTTCTACTTCCAAGAGAGCTGCCCGTACAGGCCGTAATCCTTCGACTGGTGCTACAATCAAGATCAAAGCCAAAACAATTGCAAAGTTTAAACCCGGATCTAAATTAACCGATGCTGTAAACTAAGTCTTTGTTCTGACGAGATTTTAAAGAAATAAGGTGAGAGGCAGTCTATTTTTAGATTGCCTTTCCTTTTTTATAGTAAACATTTCCAACCCTCAATCATCAAATCGATCATCATATGAAATTTGAAACAAAAGTCATTCATGCAGGTATCGAGCCAGATCCGTCAACCGGTGCTATCATGACCCCCATTTATCAAACTTCCACCTATGTGCAGGAGGCTCCTGGCAAACATAAAGGATATGAATATGCACGTACACAAAATCCCACACGCTCTGTACTTGAGGCCAATCTGACGGCGCTCGAAAATGGGGTAGATGCTGCTTGTTTTGCTTCCGGTTTGGCGGCTATGGATGCAGTTCTCAAACTTTTATCTCCTGGTGATGAAATCATTACTACTTATGAACTCTATGGAGGCTCATATCGGTTAATGACTCAAATTTTTGCTAAGTATGGTATCAAGATCAACTTTATTGATCTTAATGATAAAACGGCTTTAAAGAACCAAATCAATGATAAGACAAAGTTGATATGGATCGAAACCCCAACTAATCCAATGTTGAGCATCCTTGATGTCAAATACATCTGCAATCTCGCTAAGAAGCACAATATTATCACGTGTGTTGACAATACTTTTGCCACCCCTTATTTGCAGAATCCCATCGACCTCGGTGCTGATTTAGTACTTCATTCTGCCACCAAATATCTCGCTGGTCACTCGGATGTGATCCTCGGTGCTGTTATTACCGCCGATAAGGAGCTAGGCGAACGTCTGCACTATATCCAGAATGCCTCGGGAGCAGTACCTGGGCCTCAGGATTGTTTTTTGACCCTGCGGGGAATTAAGACATTGCATTTGAGAGTGCAACGTGCCTGTGACAATGCCTTGGAAATAGCTGCCTACCTGAAAAATCACAAAAAGGTTGACAAAGTATATTACCCTGGCTTTAAGGACGCTCATAATCATCAGGTGGCCAAACGCCAGATGAAACACTATGGAGCTATGTTATCCTTTACTTTGAAAAGCGATACTAAAAGATCGGCAAGCCGTATTCTGAGCAAGACTAAATTGTTTAGTCTCGCCGAATCGCTAGGAGGGGTAGAATCATTGATTGGACATCCAGCAAGCATGACGCATGCCTCCATACCTAAGAAAGAGCGGTTAAGTATTGGATTGACAGATTCCTTGATCAGATTAAGTGTTGGAGTCGAGCATGTTGAGGATCTGATGGAAGATCTTAAAGCGGCTTTAGGCGGATAACTGTGAAGTTAGATCGCTGATATACAGATTGATATATATTGTGTTAATTATGTATCTTCGATTTGCTAATACTAAAATTTTGTGGCAAAAAGAAAACCCTCATTAAGATCCAAATCGGTCGAATCAAACGGTAGGTCGCAGGGAGTAACAAAAGCCAACAAGCCCTCACACTACTGGGCCAAAGATATTCGCCTTTCTACCGTTCAGCAGAAAAGGTTGCTCTATATTTCTCTTGGGATCACCTTGCTCATGGCCCTGCTTTCAACTCGTGTAGGCTTGAATGGTGACGATGATGTTCAGGCGCGTTACTCATCAAGCATACCCTCTTTTTACTCGAGTATGGGAAGAGATACCAGTTGCTTTTCCAGTGGGCCGGAAATCAAATATTATGGAGCTTTATTCGAAATAGCTACCGGATTTACCAACAAGGTGCTCGGAAATGATATGGATGAACCGGCTTACTACCAGGTGAGACATGTCTGGAATGCAATATTCGGTGGTGTGGCAATGTTCTTCCTGGCCCTCTTCATTGGGCAGGTGGCTGGGTTTGAAGCAGCTTTGATCAGCTTGGGGCTCATTTTCTTTAGTATGCGCTTTTTAGGACACAGCCTTTTCAACCCTAAGGATATTCCCTTTGCGGCAGGTTATATGGTAAGCATATATTTTATTTATATGATATTGAGGTCGATGCCGAAACTGGAAAGGTCGTCATTGATAGGAATGAGTGCCGGTATTGCTATGAGCGTTGGGGTGCGAATTGGCGGAGTTTTAGTCATCGGATATTTAGGCTTATTCCTGGCTTTATATTTCATTTGGTGTCACGGAATTACTACCATTTTTACGAAGCTGGCTAAACCGTACTACAGGGCTTTTTTTATACCGGCGCTGTTCGGTACGGCTGTAGCTCTTTTGGTTTGGCCGTTTGGCCTGATGAATCCTCTGCAGAATATTCCAGCAGCTCTTGACGCATTTGCTAATTTTCAATATGCCATTAAAGTACTTTTTAATGATCAGCAAGTTTGGTCCAGTGAGATTCCAATTCAATATTTATTGACCTGGATTCTAATTACCGTGCCTGTTTTTACCTTGGTGGGAATTGTATTGTTTCTGGTATTTGCTAAAAGCCTCTTCACCAGATATAATTTCATTCCTTTGATTCTCAGCATCTTTGCATTTTCTTTTCCCATCATTTATGTGCTCTCATCGCATTCGATATTATATGATGGGTGGAGACATTTTATGTTCACCTATCCACCTTTGTTGGTCCTGGTAACTCTTACCTGGAATCATTTCCTCCAGATTACCAGAGCAAAAAGAAATTTACACCTTGCCGTTTGGAGCGTCCTCGCGCTGACAGCGGTTGACTCCGCCATTTTCCTGGTACGAAATTCGGAGTTTCCCTACACCTATTTTAACCCCTTGGTGGGAGGAATCAAAGGCGCCTATGGAAGCTATGAACTGGATTACTGGGGGACTAGCGTTAAACAATGCGTCGAGGCTCTGGAAAAACAGGGCGTTTTACATCCGGGTTTGAAAGATACCGTGACCATCGGTACAAATTTTTCGCATGCGGTACAGGTGTATACCCATAAATATGGGGATTTGGTCAAAGTAAATTATGTGCGATGGAGACAGCGCAATGACCGGCCATGGGAGTACGGAATTTTTGTAAACCGCTTTGTGGATGGTTCTTATCTGAAAAAAGGTTATTGGCCCACCTCCAAAACTATTGAATCGGTAGAGGTAAATGGCCGACCTATTGCCATAATTGAAAAGGATGGGATGGACTCACCTGCTTACAAAAGTGCACAAGCCATTGTTCGCCAGGATTGGAGTGAAGCAGTGATTTATTCTGAGCAAGAGGTTCAGGAACATCCCGATGATGAAATGAGCTGGATAAATCTCGGTATGGCTTATCTCAATCTTGAAGAGATGGAAAAAGCAAAAGTTCCGTTAGAGAAAGCCCTGGAAATTGTACCCGACAATCAGAATGCCTTGAACTTCATGGGATACTTCTACTTTGCAATTAAGAATCTGGAACGGGCTGCGGAAATATTCCAAAAAGCCGTGCAGTTACATCAAACTGATGTGACGGCATATTACTATCTGGCCCGGATCGCCTATGAAAGACAGAACTATACTCAGGCTTTGGAATACGCTCATTCCGGTATCGATTATGATACCCGTAACCCACTTTGCTATCAGATTGCGGCAGAATCATACTATGCATTGGGAGATCGGGTCA
>JAGQWV010000027.1 GCA_020437045.1 Saprospiraceae bacterium
TGTAAGGCCCATATGATGGGTATTACAGGAGCCATCAAAAATCTTCAAGGTATTACGGGAAGAAAATTTCATCAGTATTGTGGTGGGATTTTTGACATTTTTAAATCGTACGATGAGCGCTATCATCCATTTTTCCATGCAGACTATATGGACCGGATCAAAGAATTGCATCAGCAACATGTTGAGGCCGGAATACCACGTTGGGACGCCATACCCATAGGTGCCAGAATGGGGGGTGGACTATTTATGGAACAGTGGGTACAGCGTATGCTGGATTCTTACAGTATAACCCCTACCGGGATAAATATGGTAGAAGGTATCTACGGCATGGATGGCAATGGTTTTGGTAGTGGACCTTATGACGGTGATGCCAGGACATACATGAGTAATAAAGTTCTTTTTGGAAAGGATGCCTTCAGGGTTGACATTATCTCCCATTGGCTGGCCGGGCATGAACCAGGCAATTTTGGGCTCTTTCACATTGGAATCGAACGTGGACTTTCCGACGTATTGGATCCATTGGATATACCCGTTTATTTGTGGAAAGATGGTAAGGCAAAAAAGATAAGCCTAGACAAATTGAAAAGAACTCCACTCGTTACCAACTATCTTACCAAAGGCAATGAAGATCAACATGAAGAAAAATATCATTTGGTGAATGAACCTTTCGATTACAGCTCCTGGAAAGGATTAGGTAGAGTAAATTCTGTAGATAGACCTTCGATACGGGCTCTTGGAACGAATGCTCAGGAGAAAGTGGTGATGGAGCTATCCGTTCCGGATGAAGGTAATGTTTATATGGACATCCTTGATCGTAACGGAGATGTCGTATGGCGTATGGACGCTCCTGGTCTTGAACCTGGAAAACATGAAGTGGTTTGGGAAGGATTTTCATCACCCGGCATTTATAATGTATATGTAAAAGGTATGACCTGGGATGCCTCAAGAGAGATGGTGATTTATTCTTGATGATCAAAGCCTAAAAGAGAGCGGAAACTAGGAATTTGTTTACCCAATTCTTGGCTAAAAAAAAAGGCCTCCTTGGAGACCTTTTCATTTTGTAAATATTTTTTTGCTTGGTTTTAACCCATGTCACCCAGGCTATATCCATTGCGGTAATTTCGACGCACAAATTGATTTGCTGGATCGAAATTGGTGATTTTCATATTCTCTGCATCCCAAAGCAGCGTTTTTCGGCCCAAATATCGATTAGCACCTGACCAGAAGTTGTCGTCTTTAATTTCCGGGTTTTTGATATTGAAGCTATTGATGGCCAGGTTACCGATCAGTAGACTCTCGGTAAATGGACCGGCATAGTCAAAGGAAGAGCTGGTTTCTGCATTTCCATATCCGGCGATGCAGGCATTTACCCATTGCAGATAATGTCCTTCCGGCACCCGGGCAATAGTTTCTTTCGGCATTTCTTCCTGTTCCATACGAATGGTAGGTACCAATCTTGGATTGGCGCCATAACAATCGGCCATCACCGTTCCTTTGGTCCCTTCGAATATGACTCCTCCATCCCAATTGCCAAGTTCTTCATCGGGCAGGAGTCCCTCTGGTCTGGCCGGAAGAAGGCCTCCATCCATCCAGGTAACTTTTATGGTGCCATTGCCATCGGTGCGAGGATATTTCAAATGGATGATACTGGATCCGGGAAAACTATCAGGATATTCCAGTTCTTTAAATTTATCCAGATAAAGTCCGGCTACACTACATTCGACTTCACTTGGATAAAGTATAGGCAGAATGCGGTAGACCGGGTCCATAATATGGCATGCCATATCTCCGAGCGCTCCGGTACCAAAATCTGACCATCCCCGCCAGTTCCACGGCATATATGCGGCATGATAGTCCCGGTAGGGTGCAGTACCTAGCCACAGATCCCATTGTACTTCCGTTGGAATCGCTTGTTTTTCGGTTGGAGTGGCCAACGCTTGTGGCCAAATGGGACGATTTGTCCAGCAGTGTACCGTATGAACATCTCCCACCATACCGGCATCTACCATTTCCTTCATTTTTCGCACACCATCTCCACTGCCACCCTGATTCCCCATTTGAGTGACGACCTTAAACTTCTTGGCTGCCTGCGTGAGCATTCTTGCTTCATAAATATCATGAGTGAGTGGCTTTTGCACATAGACATGCTTGCCTCTTTCCATGGCGGCATAGGCTGCTACGGCATGCATATGATCGGGTGTTGATACAGAGACCGCATCTATCGTATCACCTTCTTTTTCCAGCATGATGCGAAAGTCATGATAGTATGGGGCTTTAGGAAAAGATTCCCTCGATTTTACCGATTCCCGGTCATCCACATCACAGAGCGCGACAATATTAACCTGATCACTCTTGGCAAAATTGGCCAGATCGCTCGTGCCTTTTCCACCAACTCCAATACCAGCGATATTCAGTTTGTCACTGGGAGCGGTATAACCTTTTCCTCCCAATATGTGCCGGGGCACAATCATAAAAGACCCTGCTGCCATGCCTGCCTGGCGAATGAATGCTCTACGGTCAGTATTGTTGTGCGTATTCTTTTTCTTTGTCATTATTTGTTCATTTTGGCTTTAAATTAACGCGCATTTGGGACATTGCCAAATAGTTCTTCTCTCTCAACTTAGTCGATTCAAAATCTTGAAAGTGTCTTTGCAATAATTGACCTTTTCTGCTTTTTTTTTAACTTAAGAAGTCTCATTTCTTTTCTGATATTGAGGTAGAGCATCCTTTGACAATTCTGGTTGCATGTTTCCCTTGCCTACCTATACCGGATAAAGTTCTTGCACATTGGTCAGTGGTCATCCCTCATTTTGCTAGATAAAATCAATCCTGAGTTAAGTGATTACTTGGAGGGTCGAGCGCTTAAATCTTAACAAATGTTACCAGTCGAACACACGGTTAGGAAAATGCAAAAATAATGTAGGCGTTGAGGATTTACCCTTGGGTATTAATTCTTAGACTGTCGTCGCAGCTGAAAGTTAGTTGCCTGAGAACAGGACAATGCCTCAAAATATCCCTTACCTTCCATGGCATCTACATATTGTACCGAACCCAATCGAAATTTAATGTTAATGCGGCTTGACTTGGCAATAGCATCTTCAATTCGACAGAAAAAAGCAGTAGGGGACACATTCGATTGCACAGACAGTTGATTTACCAGCAAAACAGATTCTTTTTCCTTTGCCGGATACCGATGAAGTAATGAATATCGGGAAAGTGGAAAAAGTAAATCGTTAGGTACTGATATCTTGTGTAAGATCAGATCTTTTGAATCCGAGTTAGTGGTTTGTCCGAAGGTGAAGCTAAACGGTACGATGCATAAAATTACCAAAAGCACTCTCATTACACTAAATTAAAAAAAATGATCGAACATCATCGCCGTATGATTTTTTGATGGTAGGACTTATCTTCTGTAGCTACAACGAGATGATAAACTCCCGGAGGAAAAGATGATATGTCTATTGGATATCGGGCATGCAGTGCTTCCGCTTCTTCGCTTTTACTAAACATCAATTGTCCGGTGGCAGAAAATAGATTGATGTTTAGCAGACCGGTCAGCGATTGGTTGACCTTGAGATAGCCAACTCCTTCCGAAGGGTTCGGGAAAAATAAAATATCTTCTACGGGAATCAGTGTTGCTGAGTCCATACCAATGATGTTTACACCCTGATAAACCTGATTGCTCAGTAACCGGTAGTAGTATATTTTTCCAGCTTCAACTTGCTCATCCCGATGATGAAATAGCCGGGGTGAGGGTTGGTAGAGGGCGCTTTTAAATTCGGCGATGGGCTCGTATTGGATTTTGTCCACACTACGTTCGATGATCAGGGACTCGGTGTCATATTCCCGAAGTGTCCTGAAGTCAAGCTCGATATGGTCGGTTTGATCCGAAGCATCAAAGTATTCGACACTAGTCCTGAGCTGAGGTGGCATATCCCGGGCACTTTTCGCATCAAAGGTGAAGTAGCTATTTCCCTGGTCAGCAGAATATCCAACACCTCTTCGAGCAAAAGCTTTCCAGATTTGATATTGATGTTTCCCCTGATAGAGTATACTATCTGCCTGCAGTATAGCATCCCTTCCGTTTACGAACCCAGGGTAACATCTGGTCAATTTAAGGCCAGTCATGACTAGTTGCAGGGCAATGTTATTACCAGCCTGACCATAATACATGTCAGTACTGATACCTTCAGTTTCAATAATATTCCAGGTCAGGTCCCAAAGCATGGAGCACCAAACGGCACCTACATCATGCGGCAGGGTAAGATTTTTTATATCATCATAATTCATTGGGTTGATTACCTGATTGGTGCTATAGGGGTAGGAACGGAGTCCTCTGCCACTAATATTTTCATTAGTAACATAGGTGCCTACTCCACGGAGATCGGATGGTTGCGCCGTTTGCCAATCGGTGGTGAGCATTAATCCAAAATAGTCACTCCAACCTTCTCCCATTTGCTCACCATTGTCGAGACATTCGATACTATTTGCACCACCGATCAATCTTGTTGAAATACCATGACCATATTCATGAGATATGATGAGATTATCCAAGGAAGAATCCAGTAAACGGTTATTGGGTTGTGGATCAATGTCACATTTAATCTCTCCCCGCTGAATGGCTTCCTTGATAAGGTTGGCTTTGTCAAGGGTAACCATGACCGCCGGTATAGTAATCGAAGGGTCATCACCGCCCATCGCAAATGGAGCTTCTGGCACATTGTTACCAATAATAACACCTAATGCTCCCAGATCCTGGACTCTCTTCACCTTCTCTACAAAGAAGCACGTACCACGATCAATTAGGGCGATTTTTCCCGATATCTCTTCCATGTTAGCGATGGGAGAGGAGAGGCAACCCAAATGCAAATCGCTGCCCTGGTCATTGATCAATACGATCTCCAGCCCGGATGGGAGTGGGTGTTGTAATAGTTTATTGTTTTTACTAAAGCCTGATTCCACGGCATCGATGACCAGTGGATCATTTTGCGAATCATTTAGCGTTATCATCGCATCATACAGTTGTGCCCGCCAGAGATACATTTGCATCCTGCCTGGTATGCCATCCTCAGATGTAAAGAATCGTGCATTGTTTATGTCGCTTCCGTCCTGGGCATCCGCAAAAACCTGATCATTTCCCTGTCCACCCCTTTGATAATTAATTACCTGAAAATTTCCTGCAGCTTCATCAAAACCATAATGGTAGAAAATATCATGGTTCAAGTTATTCCAATAAAACAGATTGGTAGTAGCGGCATTAATCGATTGATTTGGAAGATGATTTAAGTCTAATTCGTAATTAAAGAATAAATTGGTTCCTGCATCAGGTCTGTTTTCACTGACATCAAATCCGTCAAAATCACTCTGCGCGAAGACATTATTACCCCTGGTATCTGTGTATTCAAATCCCTCGGCTCCATTAATATCATGCCAGCCAAATGGGGAAGCATTTCCATCGGCAGGAGCAGTGACCAGTTGGCGTTCACCATGATTAGGACTTTCGATCGGCCAGGGATATACCAGATAGCTTTCAACCTGACCGGAAGAGATATCGCCCATTGACTGTGATGTCAAGAAACATTGATCTTGTATCTGGGGGGCACCAAAAGCACATTCAAGTACCAGATCTTTAACGCGTACGACCGATGCATTTTCACAATTAACCGACACTTGAAAATGCTGATCATCATGATCCAGCCGGATATCATAGGTTAATTGCCATTTGTTTTCAGCGAATATCCAAACCTGGCGATTCAATCCCATTGATACTGTTGACCTGGCTAGATAATTGCCACCAATAACCATAGCTTCTTTCGACGAAATGATCTTTGTCGGGGTGGGAAAATCACTTAGTCCAACTACAAAAGAATGATTGACCAGTTTCAATTGCTGGTTGGTCTCTCTGAGTACGATCGCCAGTGCTCCTTCAATTCGGTATCCTGCGTAGTTTTGTTGTACATAAAAGAAGTGAATTCCAGTTTTGCGATCCTGGTGTACACTACTGATCGATAGGTCCTTTAGATCGTCTTTCGTCAAGCCGAGTGTTTCTGCATGCTCCTGTAAAAACTGAACGACTTCTGCATCTTCACGATTTGCGTGAAATCCGGCAAGTAAACCAAGAAATATTAGCAGAAGCTTCATATGTTTACAATCTCATTTCCTGTAATAAACGAATTTTTGTAGATTTTCGGCCATTGTAAAAAACCACTCTGAGCGTAATTTTATTTGACACTCGACCTTAATCATCGTCATTATTGAATCTATCTGGTGTTGTGAGTACTAAATGGGTGTACTAATTTTTGCCCATGCTGTTTCATTCGGTCAGGCAAAATTTGAGCGCTTAACCGCATTGCGGTTGAAATTGTTGAGTGAGCATAGGGGAAAAAGGATGAAAATAGTTTCTGAATTTAGTAGTTACCGGCACAAGTGCAGTATTTCCGCAGTAACTGA
>JAGQWV010000028.1 GCA_020437045.1 Saprospiraceae bacterium
ACATTTCAAAGAGATTACCGTATTTCTCTTCGATGATTTTTTCTCCCAATTTGACGATGGTGGCATTGTCGGGATTATGAATTCCTTTGGAGTGAGCCTCCGATTTGCCATAGCGCTGGATGGCATCAGCAAAATCGAGGAAAACCGCCAACCCACTTTTATTAACACCCAGCCCCTCGTCGCAAGCTACTTTGGCCGCCCGGGATGCCACATCGCGAGGCACCAGGTTTCCAAAGGCCGGATACCGCCGCTCCAGATAATAGTCACGTCTATCTTCAGGCAAATCTTCTGGCTTCAGCTTTCCCGCACGAATAGCCTCTACATCATCTTTCTGTTTAGGAACCCATACCCGTCCATCGTTTCGCAGCGATTCTGACATCAAAGTAAGCTTTGACTGATAATCGCCCGATACAGGAATGCAAGTAGGGTGAATTTGGGTATAACATGGGTTAGCCATGAGCGCCCCTCTTTTCACCACTCGCCACGCCGCTGTAACATTACACCCCATGGCATTTGTGGATAGATAAAAAACATTACCGTAACCACCGGTGGCGAGAATCACACAATGCGCGGCAAAGCGCTCCAGTTTACCGGTGAGTAGATTTCGGGCAATGATACCGCGTGCTTTCCCATCAATCATTACGAGATCAAGCATTTCATGCCGGTTGTACATTGTCACTGAGCCCAGTGATATTTGTCGGGACAAGGCTTGATATGCACCAATCAATAATTGCTGTCCGGTTTGACCCCTGGCGTAAAAGGTTCGTGATACCTGTACCCCCCCGAAAGATCTGTTTTCCAGTAGTCCTCCATATTCGCGCGCAAATGGAACACCCTGAGCGACACACTGATCGATAATATCACCACTGACCTCTGCCAGGCGGTGCACATTTGCCTCTCGTGATCGATAATCTCCTCCTTTGATGGTATCGTAAAAAAGACGGAAGACACTATCACCGTCATTCATATAATTTTTGGCCGCATTGATGCCGCCTTGTGCCGCTATACTATGTGCCCGGCGAGGGCTATCATGAAAGGTAAAGCATTTGACCTTATAGCCCAGTTCACCTAGACTTGCTGCCGCCGAAGCACCAGCCAATCCAGAACCCACGACAATGATCTCAAGCCTACGCTTATTATTAGGTGCTACCAACGGCATCGTAGATTTATACCGGGTCCATTTTTCAGACAATTCACCAGGAGGTACTTTTCCGTCTAAAATCATAGTATTTATTTCTTAACGCGATAGATAAAATATAACGGGAATGGCGGCAAAGCCCAATGGCACCACAATACTATATACCATTCCGATGCCCTTAATCAAAGGCGAATATTTCTTGTGGTTGATACCCAGTGTCTGGAATGCACTTTGAAATCCATGCATCAGATGGTATCCCATGAAGATCATACAAACAACATAAAACACTACATACCACCATTGGCTGAAAGCATAAGACACTATTTCGTAAAGATCCTTGACTGGTTCATGTCCTTCATATGCTACCATCGATACTCCTCCTATCTTCATCTGAAACCAAAATTGCCACATGTGGATCACCAGGAAGATAAAAATAACCATCCCGAGATATGCCATATTTCTGGAAGCAAAGGTCGAGGTTTTCGTCCCTGGAACAGCATATCTCACCTTACGTGCCGATCGATTCTGCCGCCATAATACAATCCCTTGTATGGTATGCAAGAGGATGAAAGTGTAGAGTAGATAAGAAATAGTCTTGATCAGCGGATTGCTGGTCATAAACTTAGTATAAAGATTAAACTGCTTACCTTCATCATGCAGTAGCAGCTGAAAGTTGCCACTCAAATGCACAATGAGAAATAGAATGAGGAATAGCCCGGTTAAACTCATGATGAGTTTCTTACCCAGGCTGGATTTCAAGAATGCAATAAACCAGTTCATAGGTTCCTACTTTTATCAGGCGGAGACAAAACTATCTCATATCCGTTGTCTAAACAAATTGGAATATAACTGTCTGGCCAATCCCGATTATTTAGAATTATTCTAAAAATTTTAGCTAACTATTTGCAGTTAAGTATGGTTGGAAAGATAGGCCTTTATCTTTGTTTTACCTTTATCAAATAACCATTAAGTGCATCGCGTACTAAAAATAAAATATGACTAACAAACCATTATCCCTTAAAGGACTTTTAGAATACTTTCCACCCATAGAGCTTCCAGTCACATTGACTTCAGATCTTCACCACGTATTCCTTCAGGAAAACAAACCTTTGCCGGAGTCCTATATAAAGGAATTTCTCCAGACCGAAAATGAGGAGGATGACCCCTACACCGAATATGCTGCCTGTTTCCGCTTACCTGGCAATGAACAATACCAGGCCATCGTCTTCTGGAAAGCCTCGTTGATGTCTTATGAATACTCGCTGGCAACCTATCAAAACAGCGGAAGAATGATAAGCAGTCGTATCATTGCCGGAACTAAATCGGATGGCAATAGCATTTTAAAGAGAATAGCCACGATTGATGAAGAATCAGTAATCTCCATTGCGGAGGGTATTGGTCCTCTCGATGACCGGCAATACGATGCAGACCAGAGTCATACCTACCAACTGGAAATTGCCGAAACCGGTGATATCTTACAAATGATCATCGAAAATTGATCCATGAAAAATCTTTATTAATTACCCGATAACCAAAACCTAACTAAACTATTATGACCAAACGCTCTATAAAGGGGCAGAAACTTCCTGTCCGAAAGTTAATGAATGCCACCCTGAAACTTTTTACACGACAACCCTCCAAGCGATATAATGCCAAACAGGTAATTAAAAAATTACAGATTAAAAATAGTAAGACATCTGTTGATGAGGCTTTGCTTAAACTTTCTCAATCGGGAAAAATCACCCATATCAAGGATGATAAATACAAACTAAATAAAGAGTTTGCTCCAGATGTATCCGGACCGGCTGAGGTGTATGATGGATATGTTGATCAGATACGCAGTGGTGCAGCTTATATTATTATTGAAGGTAAAGAAGGTGAAGATGTCTATGTGCCGGCTAAAAAACTAAAACACGCACTGGATGGTGATTTTGTCAGAGTAGAAATTACCCGCAGGTATGGTAAGAAAATCGAAGGCCAAGTGATCAAGGTTTTAAAGCGGATTACGGAGCAGTTTATCGGGGATCTTCAACAAAGTAAAAATATCGCCTTTGTCGTGCCTGACAACCGGATGGTCGATTTCGATGTCTTTATACACCCAAAAGACATTGGAATTGCTCAGGATGGTGACAAAGTACTGGTCCGGATTACGGATTGGCCCGACCGGCCTGGCAAAAACCCCAGTGGTAAAATCATCAAGGTTCTCGATGCAACAGATACACATGCCGTGATGATGGATTCGATACTGATCAATCATGGATTTGATACCCTATTTAGTAATGTAGTATTGCAGGAAGCTAAAAAACTGCCGCATCAAATCACCGATGAAGAGATCAGGAGCCGTCTAGACATGCGCGCAGTACCTACCATTACCATTGACCCGGCCACCGCTCGCGATTTTGACGATGCCTTATCCTATCGGATTTTAGAAAATGGACGGACTGAGGTTGGCATTCATATTGCCGATGTGACCCACTATGTCAAGCCGGGTACGGCACTGGATCGAGAAGCACTGAGGCGATCTACCTCCGTTTATCTGGTAGACCGGGTTGCCCCCATGCTGCCGGAAGTATTGTCCAATGAATTATGCTCCTTACGACCTGATGAGGATTCGCTTACTTTTTCAGCCATTTTCCAATTTGACAAACGGAATAAAATTGTCAAAAGATGGTTTGGCAAGACGGTTATTCATTCCATAAGACGCTTTAGTTACGAAGAAGCTCAATCGGTATTAGACCAGCAGGACGGCGATCATTATGAGATGCTTTCGGCACTTGATGGTATCGCTAAATTCTTACGTAAAAAAAGATACAAAGAAGGTTCGATCGCCTTCGAAACCAGGGAACTGGAATTCGAGCTGGACGAAAATAACCATCCCATTGCAATACATACCAAGATTCGAAAAGATACGCATCTTCTCGTCGAAGATTTAATGCTACTGGCCAACCGGGAAGTAGCCACCTTTATAGCCAAAAAGAGTGAGCGGGAGATACCTTTTGTGTACCGGGTTCACGACCAACCAGATGAAGAAAAACTGATGGAATACAGTTTATTTCTCAAGGAACTGGGATTTAATTTCGATGTACAGTCTCCTGCCCAAATCCGTAAATCATTTAATCGCCTGTCCGAAGCGGCACGGGAAAACGAGGTCCTGGCTTTTGCAGAACCATTTGCAGTCAGGACCATGGCAAAGGCCATTTATACCACCGACAATATCGGGCATTTTGGACTTGGATTTGAATACTATACTCATTTTACCTCGCCCATCCGAAGGTATGCAGATGTGCTGGTGCATCGACTATTGGAAAAAAACCTAAAAGGTACTTATCGCACATCAAAGGCCGAATTAGAAGCACAATGCAAACATATCAGTAATCAGGAGAAAAAAGCTCAGGAGGCAGAACGGGAATCCATCAAATTCAAGCAAGTCGAATATATCTCCAGTCACATTGGTGAGACCTTTGATGGCATCATCAGTGGGATGATAGACCGGGGCTTCTTTGTCTCTTTGCAGGAGAGCGGAGTTGATGGTCTGGTCCAGTTTGCTGACCTGATGGAAGCGTTTGTCGTTTCTGAAAATCGCATGCACGCCACCTCCAAGCGCAGCAACAAATCTTTCAAAATCGGTGATCAGGTGCAAGTCAGAGTTGTGGGAGCAAACATTAATGATATGGAGGTCGATCTGGAATTGGTAGAATAGATAGTAATACTGTACCTTTTGGCTATCTAAAGCAATATTTATGCAGCCATATTTTACCAATGATGCGATTGTGACCGGCATCTTAATGGTCGTACTTGCCCTCATTTTCTACACTTCCAACCATCCGGGTAAAGGATGGCAGCGTTTCTACCGATATGTACCTGCGCTTCTTTTATGTTACTTTGTGCCTGCCTTGCTCAACTGGCCTTTTGGGCTGATTTCTGGTGATGAATCACAACTTTATACAGTTGCCTCAAGATACTTGCTCCCAGCTTGTCTTATCCTTCTTTGCCTGAGTATTGATCTGCAAGGCATCATCAATTTAGGACCCAAGGCACTGATAATGTTTTTTGCCGCTACCCTAGGAATTGTGCTAGGTGGTCCCATTGCGCTCTTTCTTGTTCTTGAGTTTGCACCCCATATTATATCGGCCAGCCCGGATGAGTTGTGGCGGGGTCTAAGTACAGTCGCCGGAAGCTGGATAGGTGGCGGGGCAAATCAAACAGCGATGAAAGAGATTTTCCAGGTAAGTGATCAATTGTTTGGCACCATGGTGGTCGTGGATGTTGTGGTAGCAAATATATGGATGGGATTTTTGCTATATGGTGCCAATATTGCTCCAAAAGTAGACAAATGGCTGAAGTCTGACACCTCGGCTATCACAGATTTACAACGTCGTGTAGAAAATTATCGGGCAAGTGTAGAGCGCATACCAACGACGCTTGATCTCTTTATAATGTTGGCAGTGGCTTTTGGAGGCACAGCCCTGGCACATTGGGGTTCTGATCTGATCACGCCCATCATGGAGAGACATGCCTCTACACTGAAATCAATGCGGCTTGACTCACTGACCTCTTCTTTTTTTTGGATAATCGTCATTGCCACTACTTTAGGTCTGATATTATCTTTTACAAAAGCTAAATCTCTCGAGGGCGTAGGCGCCTCCAAATGGGGTTCCGTCTTTATTTATTTCCTGGTCGCTACGATAGGGATGAAAATGAATATATCCGAAATCTTCAGTAACCTCGGACTTTTTGCCATTGGTATTACCTGGATGATCATTCATGTCACCATTTTGATTCTCGTTGGAAAATTGATAAAAGCTCCTTTCTTCTTTGTGGCCGTGGGCAGTCAGGCGAATGTGGGTGGTGCGGCGTCGGCACCGGTGGTTGCATCGGCATTTAGTCCTTCACTGGCACCAGTGGGTGTATTGATGGCAGTGTTAGGATATGCTCTGGGCACCTATGGGGCAATCATCTGTGCCTGGTTAATGCAATATGTCGCAACTATGGCGTAGCCTGGAAGGCTAGTCTTCCTTATCGATTCCAGGGGGGTCTGCATGCAGAATCTCTTTTTAATTTATCCTTAACGTTACACATCTTGGCAGGATATAAAGAAAAGCTGATTTTTTAGTATCTTTGCGATCCTTTTAAAGTACTGAACACCTTAGGGTTATAAACTTTATGGCAATGACTAAAAAGCGCGTGCTTATCGTTACGCAGGAGATGGAACCGTATACAGCGGTTTCAACCGTTGCAAGTATTGCGAGAAAACTACCACAATATATTCAGGAACACGGAATGGAAATCAGGGTATTGATGCCCAGATTCGGTACGATTAATGAGCGTAGACATCGATTACACGAGGTGGTAAGACTATCGGGGATGAATATCATCGTAGATGAAGATGACTATCCACTTATCATCAAGGTAGCTTCGTTACCAGGTACCCGGATGCAAGTATATTTTCTTGATAATGAAGAGTTTTTCCGAAGAAAACAAATCTTTAAAGACGACAAGGGTAAGAATTTCGAAGACAATGCAGAACGAATGATTTTTTTCTGTAAAGGGGTTTTGGAAACGGTCAAGAAATTTGGTTGGGCTCCCGATTTGATTCATTGTCATGGCTGGATGACTAGCTTGGTCCCCTTCTATCTTAGAAAGGCTTATGCAAATGAACCCATCTTTAAAAATGCCAAGGTGATTTATTCCCTTTATCAACATGAGGGAGACGAAGCAAGTCCGGATCGGTTTGCCGAAAAGGCTTCCATCAACAACTTAGAGCCCGATGATCTGAAGCCATACCAAAATGGAAGTGGGATCACACTGCACCAAGGGGCCATAAGTTTCGCAGATGCCCTCATATTGGGCAGCAAAGAACTTCCGGAGGTCGTTCAAGAGAAAGTAAAACAAGAAGAGAAACCAATCTTAGACTTTCAGGAAGCCGACTCCTATCTGCCAGCTTACCTGGAGTTTTATAAAGAAATTTTGGCCTCCTAGCTAAACATTCAATTTTAATAGCTCAACATTCATATGTCTAAAAAGCTGTTTTTTATAAGCTTAAAGGCTTTCGTGGTTCTGATTTTTATCGCTTGTAATAAAGGTTCTGATCTGACTGCAATACTCGATGGTCCAGACCCAATCACGATTACCTTCGATGAAATACCTTTTGAAGCAGAAACCTATCCGGGAGATTCCAGTTTAACGTTTAATGATTCTGCTTACATCCCTTCCTATTTTGTCGGAAATCTCACTGACTCTTATTTCGGCAGTGCCGATGCCAACCTGAATTTTCAGCTGGGGATATTCTCCGAGCCTGATTTTACCGGAGCTACGTTAGACTCGGTAGTACTCTCTTTGGAATATGATACGATACTGATGCGGTATGGGGCTATTGAAAATGCTCCTATTAGTTTTCAGGTATTCGAAATCACCAGTGACTTGTCGACATCAGAAAACTATTATTCTTCTTCACCCGTCGAAATTAATCCTGAACCCATAGGAGAAGTAATTGGATTAGTTCCCAACTTTAATGATACCATCATGGTTGTCGAACCACAAACTTTGCGCGCCGACACTGTCTCATACGTGCCTCATCTACGTATTAGACTGGATCGTGTCGGTCGCGAACTGATCCAGTTTACCAAAGAAGATTTTGCATCAATTGCCATCTTTCAGGAAAAATTTAAAGGCATTAGTTTACGACCGACAGATGGATGTGAGGGTGCGCTTTTCTTTGAGATGTTTAGTGGCCTAAGTCGATTGAACCTTTATTATACGACGGCCGGTGATACCGCCAAATTGGTACAAATGCCCGTACTGGAAAGCCGTTGCGCCGTTTTTAATACATACGAGCATGATTTCAGTGGCAGCCAGGTGGAGCAACAGTTTGCCGAAGGAGGTACAAACGATTCCATATTGTATCTGCAATCAATGCAAGGACCTGATATTTTGGTGAGTGTGGGAGATCTGAGCGTTTTAGGCCAATCAACCATTAATTATGCAGAACTTCAGTTAAATTTGTATGTGCCATCTGAGCAGGACACTATGATATTTCCTCCTATTGATCAATTGATTATTCAGGAGCTCCAGGAAGATGGTACCAAAGTTGAGATAGAAGATGTTTTATTTGCCGCCGGTAATCAACTGGATGAATTTTTTGGCGGCGATCTGGAATATGATGAAGACACAGGTGTTACATCCTATCACTTTAATATTACCAGGCATTTTCAAAAAATCTTAAGTGGAGAAGCCACCAATAAAATGATCATTACAAACATTTATAAAGGAGCGCAGCCAAATAGATCTATTATTTACGGGAAGTCGGAAAATAGTCTTTCTGCAAAAATCAAAGTAACGCACTCCATTTCTAATTAAAAACATTACAATTAGATTCCTATGCCAACATTTGAATATAACTCTCAGCGAGATATCCTGATCATTCCCGAATATGGTCGTCACATTCAGAAAATGATCGACTTTGCCAAAACCATTGAAGATCCGGGGAAAAGACAAAGGACGGCAGAGGCAATTGTGGATCTGATGAATCAAATGGTACCTCAGGGAAAACAGGAAGAGGACTATACCGATAAGCTGTGGAAACATTTCTTTCGCATAGCCGACTATGAGATTGATGTTACTCCCCCTTCAGGTCAGAAACCAGAAAAGCATGAGATAAAGCGTGATCTGGATTCCTTGCCCTACTCCCAATCTGATCTCAAGTATCGTCACTATGGAAAGAATGTAAATACGATGATTGCCAGGGCCATGGAGATGGAAGACGGACCAATCAAAGACGGCTTTATTCACACTATCGCGTCTTACATGAAATTGGCTTATAAAAATTGGAATAAAGATCATTACGTAAGCGATGACAACATCGTCACCGACATTACGATGATGTCGCACAATCAATTGAATCTTCCCGATGGCAGCAACCTTGATTTATTAGGCAACTCTCTCAAAAATGCTCCGAACAATGGCTCGGCAACCCGAAAACGTAAAGGCCAACCGAAGAGGAATAATTACAAAAATCGAAAGAAACGACATTAGATAAATCTTTAATATATTTGAAGGGCTGACTTATCGGCCCTTTTTTATTTCCGTATTTTCTTGAAATGGCATCAGATATTTTTGAAGTAGAAGGAGGACATATACTCAAAGGAGAACTTACACCTCAAGGAGCCAAAAACGAAGCCCTCCAGGT
>JAGQWV010000029.1 GCA_020437045.1 Saprospiraceae bacterium
GCTCCACGGTAATTTTGCCTCGCAAACGTAGTCATCATTACGGTGAGAAGCAAAATTGCCGGACGTACCTGATTTTACAGGCATTTTGGCTCATAGTAGAAAGCCTAATGCATATTCCCGGTTTATTTGACGAAGTACAATTTTTTCCTAAACCGTGATTAGCCACGCTCATTCGTGATTTTAAGAACGACAAGGAATGGCCATTGGTGATTCGCCATTCAAAAGATTCATCATTTGTCCTACCTCTTGATCATTTACCCAACTATATTTAACTTGGCGATTGAAAATCATGGATTTATTCTGACACAGAAACCACTCTTATGGCTAATGTGAATTTCACGCATGCGCTTAAACGATTTTATCCAAAATTGGAACCATTTTCTACGACCTGCGAGAATGTTAGCGAGTTAATTGCCCTTCTCGATGATAAATATCCGGGTCTTAGAAATTATATAGTTGACGAACAAGGTCAATTGCGCAAACATGTAAATATTTTTATTCAACAAAAGCTTATTAAAGACCGGATAAATTTGCAGGATCCAATTCAACCAGATGATGAGATCTATATCATGCAAGCACTCTCGGGAGGTTAAATACGATTGAATATGAAAAATAAAGTATTGGTAGGCACCCGGAAGGGTCTGTTGGTCTTGGAGAAACAAAATGGTTCCTGGAAGATCGTTGCTGATCATTTTATGGGTATTCCGGTAAATCTGGTCTTCGAAGACGCCCGCAATGGTAATTGGTGGGTGGCTTTGGATCACGGACACTGGGGTAATAAGCTGCATTTTTCTTCAGACAAGGGAGCTACCTGGACCGAAATCACCGCTCCCCAATACCCAGACGGAGCGATGATTAAAGATGATAAACCAGCCAGTTTGCGTTACATCTGGGCTTTTGCAGAGACCGGCAATGGACTTTCTGAAGGTCTTTGGATTGGAACAGAACCTGGAGGTCTTTTTCATATGGATAGGGAGTGCAAAATGGATTTGGTCGAGACATTATGGAATCATCCAAGCCGGCCGGAAGGATGGTTTGGGGGTGGCAGGGACTATGCTGGCATCCACTCCATTGTCGTAGATTCTCGTGATCCCGGACATATTTATGTGGGAATTAGTGTTGCAGGTGTTTTTGAGACCAGGGATGGTGGAAATTCCTGGTATCCGAAAAACAAAGGTTTACGAGCCGATTTTTTACCTGACCCACAGGCCGAGATCGGGCATGATCCTCATTTGTTGGTATCCTGTGCGGCATATCCAAATGTACTTTGGCAACAGAATCATTGTGGTATTTTCCGGACTACCGATGGAGGAGAAAACTGGAGTGACATTTCCGATCCCGATGGTGATGCTAATTTTGGATTCGCCATTGCTGCTGATCCTAATGACCCCCTTCGAGCATGGGTAGCACCCGCTACCAGTGATGGTGTACGCGTCGCTGTCGATAAAAAGATGTGTATCTGCAGAACGGATGATGGTGGCAATACCTGGAAGACTTTCCGCAATGGACTACCTCAGGAATATGCTTATGATATTGTATTCCGGCATGCACTGATTTCCAATGGAACAGACGTATTATTTGGTACGACTACCGGAAATCTTTTTAGCTCTGCCGATGAAGGAGAAAATTGGTCTACCATCTCTAATTTCCTTCCTATGATTTATTCCCTTGCATTTGCTAGTTAATTTATTTGGCAGTAAAAACGCTTTACTCCATCTTTGATCCTGTTTTCAACTCAGGGATCTGTGCTAAGAAACAGTTTGTCAACGCAGATGTGGGCTTTTGTTGTGGCTGCATCATATTTTATCAGTCTACTACTTTACCAGTGGTCTAAGTATCCCGATGCCTTTAATGCCTATTTTCAGTATGATAGCTCCTGGTTAAATTCGCTTTATTATGTTGGTGTTTTGTCGGGAATCTGTTGCTTATGTTATTTCATCTGGCAGGAGTTGGGAGCTGATGAGACACGGAAATCTGACTGGAAAATCATGGGAGTATTTCTGCTGTCGGGCGTACTACTATATCTAGGATCATTTCATGGAGTACTGGCTCCAAATGGCGACAATGCTGAATACATCATCAATGCCAAATCGCTGGTAGAACGTGGAAAGATACTTCGACTGGATGTACCTTCGGAGACCCCTAACCCGCTGGCCTCACCTTTATTACCACTGATGTTGGCACCGATTTATATGATTTGGGGATTTAGTGTACTTCCCATGAAGATCCTCATCCTTTTATTTTGTCTGGGATCCGGTATTTTACTCTATATCTTTTTTCGCCAGGATTATACAGTTTCCAGGAGTGCGATCCTGACTATGGTGTCGTTCACATCTCCGTTTTTGGTTGCTAGTTCCAATACCATCATGACGGAAGGGCCATATTTGTTTTTTTCACTACTTGCCCTGATTTATATTCGAAAATACTGGTTGAGCAATGTTTTTTCCGTTACGGTATATCTTTTAATGTTGCTTTTTATCATCCTGACATATCTCACAAGAGCCGTCGGAGCCTCTCTTTTGTTAGCCGCATTTTTATTCTTACTTACGACTGTTTCCTGGAAAAAGACGATACGTGACCCGGGAAGAAATTGGTTTGGGAAGATTGAAATAAAGAAAATCCTCTGGCTTTTTATTCCGGTATTTGCCGGAATGGTACTTTGGCAGGTAATGCAGGCACAACAGGGAGTTTCTCAAATGGGTATTCTTATTAATTTTGATTTGCTGCATCACCTTTCAGACAACCTTGTGACGCTTAAGAATACATTGGGTCAGATTCTGTTTAGTCCTTCATCCTTTCGGTGGTACAAGCAATCAGCAGATTACGATCTCGCATCTTTTAATATGGTGTGGCTGATCATTCTCCTGGTCTTGTTTATTGGTTTAGGTTTTGACCTATATCGACGCAGGTTGGTTGCTTTTTATACTATTTGCTTTGTAGTTCTTGTTTTGATGGCCAGCCAAACTCCTCAGGAAAGAGTCTTTATGCGTTATTTCTCCGTGATGATACCTTTTCTGATTTATCATCTTCATTCTTTTACGGAACTCATTACAATTGTTTTAAATAGAAATCAGGCGCGTCCACTCGCAGCTATAATTCCATTATTAATTTTGGGTCACTTATATATTGCAAATATTAGTTCCGATCGGTATAATGTCCGAGTGAAAAGTGCTGTGTTTAATGATTGGTACGAAAGCTTTCTATCGGCTTCAAAATGGTGCGGTGAAAATCTTCCCGGGGATTCTTACGTAATGTCCGTTAAACCCAGAATTGTTTATTTATATAGCGGTCTACATGGTATGGCAGCAACTAATGACCGGGATGTTTATTCGGAAGTATATGAAAAGAATAAATTGGATGAAATAAAAGCAAAGAAAGTAACGCATATCATTGTCGATGCCATCAGTAAAGTTTCTATGGAGAGTCTATATCCGGTCATTCAAAATAATCCGGATAAGTTTGAAAAATTACCCATTCCGGGTCTTGATGATAAATGTACAGTAGTGCGGGTCAGAGATTTTTGATTAAGTTATTTTTTCGACTTGCACCCAGGTGTCCTGCAATGCAGAGCCTCCCCCCATGTCCGATAATTTGTCATTGGTGAGAGCATTGGCTGTCGACCCTCCTTCGACAAGTGATGACCAATAGCCCTGAGGTATGATGACCATGCCATCTTTTATATTTTCGGAAATAAAAGTCCGGGCAATAATTTCTCCTCTTTGATTAAAGACTTTCACCTTGTCTCCATTGTCCAGATGACGGACCCGGGCATCATCCACGCTAATTTCCACTTTTAAAGCACCTTCACTTTTACGTAAATGCTCTACATTGGCATGGCTCGTATTGAGAAAATGGGCAGTTGATTTTATCGATAATAACTGGAGGGGAAAGCGTGATTGGTCACCATTTGATTTATTTGGTACTTGATATTCCGGCATGGGTGGTTTTCCCTCTTTTAGAAGTGATTCAGAATAAAACTCACATTTGCCTGAATCGGTTTTAAAGTTTCCGTTGGCGAATGGTAGCCAGGGAGTTGGCAATTTTAGTCTTGCCCATCCGTGTTTTTCAAGATATTTGAAGGTGATTCCTTTCAGATAAGCGTGCTTGCTGTCCAGTGTTTTTTCAATGATTTTAAGATCTGATTCAGCGAAGTAATCTTCTTCAAAAGACATTTCTTTCGCTAATAATCTAAAAAATTCACTATTGGGTTTTGCTTCGCCCAGTGGAGTGATCGCCGGTTGGTTCAAGTTTATATAACATTGTCCCCAGGATACCATTAGATCCCAATGTTCAAGTTGAGTAGTGGCGGGGAAGATATAATCTGCATATCGGGCAGTATCCGTAAGAAAGTGCTCAATGACCACGGTAAACAGATCTTCTCTCTTCAATCCCTCGGTGACCAAATTTTGATTAGGTGCTATCACCGCCGGGTTTGAGTTGTATATGAAAAGGACTTCGATTTTTGGGTCCAGCGATTTGTTCGTCAAAGCTTTTCCAATTTCAACCATATTGATGGTACGCCGATCTGCTGATCCGATGTCGTTGGATACCGTTAGTCGCTCCCAGTTCAGGGCATCGTCAAAAAGTTCGAAGGTAAAGTGTGATAAGCCCCCTCCCAGCATTCGCCAGGCGCCGGTGAGCGAAGGCAACATCGTTATCGCCCGAAAAATACTCGCCCCATTGGCACTTTTTTCCATACCAATGAGAGCCCGGATAGCTGATGGCTTTGTCTGGGCATATTCTCTGGTTAGCCGGACTATATCGGCAGAAGAAATTCCGGTGATCACTTCAGCATATTCCGGCGAAACCTTTTCCACATGCTTTCTTAATTGTTCGGCTCCGTAGGTATACCGGGTTATGTAATCCTGATCTACTAAATCTTCCTGGAATAGTACATGCATCATACTTAAAGCCAATACCACATCGGTACCCGGACGAGGTTGAATATGCCAGTCTGCCAAATCAACAGAAGCCGAGCGATAGGGATCGATAAGAACGATTTTAGCCCCGCGATCTTTTGCTTTTTGTATATAGGGTACCAAATGCGGTGTGGTAAGCACCGGATTAGTGCCCCATAAGATAATATAACGGGAATGTACCAGGTCTTCGGGAAGTACGCCAAGTGCGTTGCCATTGACGCTGGCTACGCCGGCATAAGCAGTATCTCCACAGATGGTACGTCCCAATTTCGAAGCTCCAAGCCTGGCAAAAAATCGACCGGACATGGCATCATTTTGTACCAGTCCTTCTGTACCGGCATATCCAAAAGGTAATATCGCGGTACCACCTGATTCCGCCAGGGTTTTCCTTAGGTGATTCCCAATATCGCGCAGAGCCTCTTCCCAACTGACTTTTTCGAATGTTCCTTCTCCCTTGTTTCCTGTTCTTTTTAAGGGAGTTAGAATCCGGTCCGGATGAAAGGTGACATCCTTAGGAAAATTATTCATTTTATTACATAATTTCCCGGCTGTATACGGATTTGAAGTGCTTGCTGCAAAATGAGTGATTTTGTTTTCCTCAAGGGTGATCTTCCAACTGCAAGTGTCCGGACAGTCATGATAACATGCTCCATAAACGGTCCTTGTTTTTTTATCAGGGGAGAAGGTTTTGAAAGGAACCGCTATCGGACTTATTCCCAACAGGGTTGTGCCTTGGATTCCCGTTTGCACAAAATCTCTGCGGGAAATATTTTTTGATTTTTTAATGGGGATTTTCATTTGAAGTAAAATTGATTTCTTGAGAATTAATAATTAACAAATAAATTTTTAAGGAAATTCAAAGCTATTCAGACCCCCTTGTAGCGCTAGGTTTTGACCAGCCCAAGATAAATTTCCATTCATGTTGGGTGGAAGTGATATTTCGAAGGTCCATTTATTATCAGTTTTAATATATTTCACAGAAATTCTCCCCTCAGGGTGGGGAATAGTCGCCGCTAGATCGGTGAGACTACCTGGATGAGGAGAAATGTCGATGGTATGAAAACCGATATCTCCTGGCTTTATTCCACATATTAAACTGAGAATAAAATGAGATGGATGAGCGCTCCAGGCATGGCAGTCCGATCGATCATGCGAAGCAAAACCTGTTTCTCCAAAAGTGGTAAAACCTTTGGTAATGAAGTCGTGCCAGAAATCAAGATTATTAATAAATAAATCTTCCTTTCCTAACTTATCCATAGCCTTAAAAAGAAAAAAACTAAAATACGAACTGGCTACTTCCGAAAATTCCGGATAATTTAATATCTGATCCAGCAAGGCATCTTGTTCCGATGGAGGTATTGCGTCACATAGTATGGCAAGGATGTTCGTATGCTGGGTATATTCTTTTTGGTCTGGGTATTCTGCAAATAATTTTTTTTCTTTATTCCAGCAATATTTTGTGACACTTGTTTTTATTTCATTTGATAATGCTTCCCACTGATCGGCCAAACCTTCTTCTCCTGTCACCCGGTAAATTTTTACTGCACTATCCAATGTCAATGCGAAATATAGCGATAGCATCGCCGAATGTTCGATACTTATATTCGGTCTGCGTTGAGGAAGGCTACCGATATGGATGCTCCAATCAATAAAATTTCTCGTATCGATAGGTCCCAGCATTCCAATGGATTCATCCAAATGTTGACGGTGAAAACGGAGGACGCCGGCAATATCCTCTTTAAATTGTTTAAGAAAATCGCGATCCGCCCGTATTAAATAGTAATCCCACAATCCCTGTATCCAGGCCATACTCCAGGTTCCCATATCAAAATCAAAGCGGGAAGGATATGCTGATTTAAATAATTCCGTTTCCCGGTTTTTTGATTGAGGTACCAGACGAATTACCTCGCGTAATAATCGGTCGTCAGTAGTATTATAGAGATAATTAGCTATGATCGGACGATTGTCACCAGGATAGCATAACTGTTCATAGTATGGGGTATCATAAAAAGTTTCCCCCGAGCACATTCTCAGTGTGCGTAAACCTAAATGGAAAATCTCATTTAATTCGGGATCATTACAATTAAATGTTGCCATCTCCGTATAGGGATATCCGGAAAATTCATTTTCTAAAGAAATTATTTCCAGAGGTTCATCATTTGTGTGAACCTCCAACTCGACGTAGCGAAATGCCCTTTTCCAAAGAGGCCGGAAAGTCCTTCTTTCACCGTCACAGTGGTAAATATCAAACACGCCATACATCGTTAATCCATTGACAGAATCCCGGTGTGCTTTGAGATTAGGTTCTTCGTAAAGAGCTTCCGCATAGCGAATTTTAATCGAGGCATTGTTTCCTTTATAAACGGTAAGTTCGGGATACCCCATGGTGAACTGATTAAAATCAATCAGGATTTTCACATCTGTTCCTTCTGGAATTTCGATCGGAAGTTGCTTGATCTTTTCCTTATTTACAAGTAATCCTTCTATTCGGCGGATAGGTCCGGGTTGCTCCCGGTGATGGTCGAGCAGGGCAATATTTCTCGGTACCAGATTCCAGGGACTTTTCCCGTCAAATGTCAATGTTTCGGCAGATGGCCACTCACGGTCATCGAAGTCTGAATTTTGCCATCCCCAGGGGTATTTGTTTGCATAAACTTCATCTCCTGGACCACATGCATAATAGCCCTTTACCCATTCCCAATGTTTCAATTCGCTATACATGATGGGATCATAGGCTGGATTTTTGTAGCACTTCCAGTGACTTCCGGTATTGAGAAATTCGTACGTTTGATCCTCTGCGCGTAATAGAAATGCCGTAAATGCCGTGACAAATGCCATTGGTTTGTCTTGGCCCAGATTAAAGACTAAGGCAGCCAGGGTATTTTTCCCTTTATTTAAATAGGGAGCAATATCAATCACATCATATTTATAAGTGATGAGATCCCCCTTGGCCGGTCCCAGGCAAATACGCTTACCATTCACATAAAATTCATATCGATTGTCAGCAGACAAATCAATAAGAAGTTTTTCGGGGATTTCTGAAAAATTAACGGAATGACGAAAATGATAAACGCCATAACTGGTCGTATTTGCTGTAGGGTAACTGATCCATGGTACGGCTGGGGTATCTTGTCCAGCCATTTTAGTTAACAATATGAAATAAATGCTCACATAAAGAATAGTCTTATAATTCATTGTCTCCCCTTGATTCACTAAAATATTGAAATAAACCGGGATGATTTCGATTTTTCCTGTCTCGTAATAGAAAGCCTAATGAATAATCCTGGTTATAAGCAAATAAAATCGCAAATGGTCATGCCCGGTTATTTGTCAGATATCGGGTAGAAAAAACTTGAAAGGTAAAAAAGACGAAAATGGCCTCGGTGTTGAGAATTTTTGTTTTCCTGGTTAGATTTTGACGAATCGTTTAATAGCTAACAATTTCAGGTCATGGATACGGACGATATATTGTCCAGGTCGAAGCTCGTTGACGGCTATCGTCTGTTCATTACTAAAAGGAAGCATACCCCTTTGCAAGAGCTGCCCTTGCGTATTATAGATTTGAAATGTGGCCTTCCCTGACCATTCCCTGTCGGTGAGTATGTGCAGTTCATTCGCTACCGGATTCGGATATATCTGCAACGTTGTTGAAAGATCATCCTGCCAAATAGTTGTGACACTATTGGTATCCGGGACGATGATATCTTCTGGATAATTGGCGTATAAAACACCCATACCTGGTCTGGCCGCAGGAAAACCTCCAAATTGTGTATCCGAGTACGACCATGCCATTGCACCGGCATATCCCAGCTGATATGCATATTGATAGCATTCTTCCGAAGTAAATCCAACGATGCCTCCCGATGGAAACTCACCAATGATAATAGGTTTGTTAATCTGCCAGTAAGAGGCTGGAAAATGAAAGGGGGATTTTTCGATTCCGAAATGATCGTAATAGTGCACCTGTATGAGGTCTAAAGTACCATCCGCATCGCCACCTGCTTCCCTGAGTCGGTCGTCCCGGTAATAGTCGATCGATCCATTGATATCTGATGCCGTCTCAAAGGAAGCGGATCCATTGGATACTATGGCGTCCGGATCTGTCCGGTGAATGGCACCGGCACATCTATTGACAAACTTCTGAATATCAAACATTGTCGTTCGCTGAGCTGACCATCCATATTCGATCGTCATGCCCTCCGGTTCATTGAAGATCTCCCAGGTCATAATGGCCGGATGTGCTTTTAGGCCAATTACCATCGGAATTAACGCATTATTGATGTAAGCCAGTGTCGCGCTACTGTCTTCCAGCAATTTTCTGGTATAATCTAAATTTTGTCCCTGCTCTTGCAACATATCGAAAGACCAAAGGCAAAGGCTTACCATGATACCCCGTTTATAGGCCAGGTCGAGAACTTTACGGATGTTGGAGATGGTACTTTCTCTCAATCCGGAAACCTTACCATCCGTACCAAATAAAGGACTTACTGACCCATTGGTATGCAGCCACCAACGCATAGCATTTCCACCTGCTCGTTTTATGTCTTCCAAAATGGTAATCCAGGTAGATTCATTGTAATTGATGAGATCCTTAGCAAAATTACTTCCCGTCGTCCAGGCTATATTCATTCCGCTCATGAAGAGACTATCGGTGCCACCGCGTATAGATAAACGATTTCTTTCCTGGTTGGCCAGGTCTGCTACAATGACGACAAATCGGTCGACATCTGAATTGCCTGCAGGATCGGTGACGGTGAGTGTAACTTGATGCGTACCAATGGCAAAAGAATAGTTAAACATGGCCTCGGTCCCAACAATGGATCCGTCTTCAAGTTGCCAAAGGAATGACAAATCATCCCCATCGGGATCGACACTGGCCGTGCCATCAAGGGTTACCGATTCCTGACCATCATTGAGATCATCATTGAGTAGAATGTTCCCCTGACTTTTAGCCATTGGCGCTTGACCGGTAATCTGGCTAATTTCCAGATAATCCAGTTCGAACCAACCCCAAAAGTGAATAATTTCCAACGTGTTTAAACCAGTCTTTAGTGATTGACGACCAGTATTTATACTGCCAAATTGTTCCGATTGCTCAAAAATGATGGTTTGTAATGGGCCATTGTTGATGCGCAGGTAATTTTCTTTGTAACCATAGGGACTGGCAAATCCGATGGAAACCACATATTCCTTTGCTTCCGGCACATCAACAAGTATGCGTAATTTATCATCGTCTGGTGTGTCAAAATTCGACACATAGCCGGTTCCGGAAAATCCCGGAGTACCAAATTCCACTCTCGTTCCCAGCAGAATACCGTCCTCCGCTTCTATCCTGACCACCGGTTGATCAAGTTTTAATACCGGAAGTTCTTCTAAAGGGGTAAAGACAAAATAATCAGGCTGGATTGGGGCATCTTTAAATTGTAAGCGGAGTTGATGACTGCCGGTGGTTAGTGAAATAGTGGCCGCATTAACGATCTGAAAACTATCCGTCTTCGCAAATTTAACTTCACCATAAAGCTGATTATCGAGGAGTAGTTGAGCACCAGTATTATTCAATCCCGGATTGGCATAACTGATTTCAATTTTGTACTCGTCTGCTCTGGCAACGTCAAAAGTGACCTCCAATTGGTCATTGGGATTGTCAAATCCCGTCACATAACCACTGCCCGAATATCCCGGTCGGTCCTTGCTGATTTGAGTGCCATTTAAAACGCCAGATTCTGCTTCGACAATAATAGCGTTCTGAGAAAAAACACCAGCGGGTACTGTATAAAATATCAAAAAATTGATAACCCCGAAAAAGATTCTGCACATAAGGGAATTCATGGACAATGACATCAGATACATGCAAATTAACAAAAATTGTCATTGTAGGAGTCTGCGGTTGTCTTTATTATCGGGTGAATAATTCCCGGTACTTCACCGCGAATGAGCTGCACTTGAAATTAATAGTGATGTTCATCTTGGATTGAATTAAATATCGCGATGTTACACGTACAGAATTGATTTTATTGTTTTGTGGAAATGATAATTTGCGCTTTACAAGCTAGTAGACCAACGCATCGATTA
>JAGQWV010000030.1 GCA_020437045.1 Saprospiraceae bacterium
AAAAAGATATTTAAATTAACGGCATAGGTCTTATCTCTTGGAATTTTTCCTTGATGCAAGATATTCAACTTGAATTGATTTGTATAAAGATGTTAATTAATTAAATCTTCTGCTGTTTGAAGTCGACAGTTAGGATTTAGCATATATTTTCAGAGGTAGTTGCTGGATATTCAGATAGGAGGTTGATTACTCTTCCAAAAGTTCTTCCAGGGCAAAAGTTGTCAACATTTCATGATTTCCTTCGAATATGATTAAACTTAGATTCTCAAATTGTTTTTTCATACACACCTTTCTCCCGGAAATCTCTCCGAAATTACCTAGTGGTTCCCTTTTTTCCAATAGCAGTAATTTTTCGGAGATGGAGGCATATTCTGAGGAGTCAGTAACTGACATGTCGGTCAACAATTTATTATAGAAATTAATGGAATGGGTTATAGGCACACTACCCTGGATTCCGTCGTAGATCCCAGCATAGATACGGAGTTGTGCATACTCGAGTTTTTCGGTAGGGGTATTCCAATATATGGGAGACTTTTCCTTGACGATATTGATGTTAAGTCCATGGGTAGATCCTGTACAGTCAAGAATATTTCCAGCGTATTTGTTATTTCTTATCGTGCTCTCACGATACCAGGCCTGTAAGTCCGTGATGGATGCCCATGCCGAAAACTTTGTTATATGGTGCCTGGATTTCATAAAAGTACTTAAAGTGGCATAACCTCCTCCACTTACACCAATGACGTAAATTTTATTCTGATCAACGTTAGCGTTTTGGATGGCATAACTTATGGCATCATCAATATCACCTAATGCCAGCTCGCTACAACAGGCTTCCCGGGTATGGTTAGCTCCGCGAAAATTTGGATGAATATAATTTAGATTCCTGGCTAGACACATAGCTGCCAGACTGTCTATCTGACTATAATCTCCGCTCCAGGTATGTAAACTAACAATGAGTGGTTGTGGTTCCTCTTTATCTGACGAATAGAAATAAGCCATTTGTTCGCCCGTCGTCGATACTTGATTTAATTTTTACCAAAGCAAAATCTTTGCTCCAACCAATATTACTTGTGTCATCAAATTTGATAGGGGAGGCCTTGGGTTGATTATTCTGAATAGAATCTTTAGGATGAATTTGAGCAGTCAGTATATCAATGGTGAGAATGGTTGTAATGGCCATGATCGCCATGGACCTTTTCAAGAATTTGTATTTCTTCACTTTGATTTTGTTTCAAATGAATATTTGAGTTGGTCGTGTTCTTTTTCGTTGAATAAAGATAATGAAAAGAAGGAGCGATGGTAATGAGGAACAGTAACAGTCAAAATTATGTTCTCTTTTTTTAACCGGGCTTCGCTATATCCGAACCTACCATATCCTTTGAAGTCTTTCAACTATCTCTTAAGCAAGTTGCAAGAATAGATTTCTTAATGCCAGGGACCATTCCTGGTTACATTAATGAAGGTAGGGCCATCGATCCGGTAGAGCCCCCCTCCACCACCTACCCATAGTCGCCCTTCTCTATCTTCATATATGGCTTGTACCGCCCGGACGCCAAGACCTTGCTCTTGAGAATAATTCGTGAAGGCCCCTCCATGGTAGCGATATACACCATAACCTTCCGAACTTAGCCAGATATTGCCTTCTCGGTCTTCATAAATTTCACAAACCTCATTATTCCCGATACTATCCTGCTCTGTATAGTTGGTGAAAGATGTCCCATCATACCGGCTTATGCCACCAAATCGGGTTCCAAACCACATATTGCCTTTGCTGTCTTCCAAGATCACATCCACGCTATTGTCGGCCAGACCATCAGTTTGGGTATATTGTGTAAAGGACTGACCGTCGAATTTGAATGCTCCATATCCATTCGTGCTAAACCAAATATTGCCCGCCTTATCTTCGGTGATGCACCAGGATGTGCCGGATGTGATAAAATCACCATTAATTTCTTCCGGATAGGGCAGTTTAAAAGGTGACCATTGGAGACCATCAAATCTGAAAATACCGGTCTCAGCACCTGCCCAAATATAACCCTTACGGTCCGCATGTATGCTCCAGCATCGTTGTCCTCCAAAATATTGGGGATCCGTGAAATTGGTAAATTGCTTTTTACTTTGATTACTATTTATAGCCCAGGGGTACTTTACTACTCCCTGGTCCGTGGCAAACCAAAGATTATGCACTGAATCTTCTGTCATGCCCGTAATTTGTTGACCATGGAAGCTTTCGTTGACGGAGTAATAAGATACTCTCTTTCCATCATAGTGCGCTACTCCGTAACCATTGGTGCCAAACCATAAGTGACCATCCTTATCCTGTAATATATTTCGGACGTAGTCAGCTATTTGCAGATCCTTGGGAGTGATGGAATTAATTGGTGGTTCTGATGTCTCTTGGTTTTCCTCAGGTACTTTTAGCTGGCCCTCACAGGAGGTAATGAAAACAACAAGAAAAATAAGGTAGCCTATTCGAACATACGAAAGGGATTTCTTCATGTGATTAAAATTGTTTTTGTGAAGATAGAGGGAAGAAAATTTTGCCGTGTTTTTTAATGGTCAAAGGTTGTAAATGAAATGTAAAAAATTGCATCTATCCGAGTTAGCATAAGGTCAGGTATTCAAATATGCAGACTTGGATAAGCTTATGATCACGGCAATGGTGAAGTATTTACCGGTAGTATCCCTCTACTTCATCACCTCTGCAGTTCCATTTTTGGTGCCCTTAGGTTTAATGCTTTGCAAGTGGAAGAATATTTTAGGCTACTGATCTTTCCTGGTAGGGAAATTTAATGATCGTGGAGGTTCCGGAGTCATTTCTCAGTCGTATGATATAGTAAGAACCCCGATTATAATCAATTCGAGTCATTCGAGGGTTTTTACCAAATAATGTTTGACCAATCTTTTTGCAACTCAATTCTAAATCTCTCCGTCCAATGGTCAGAAATATCATCCGCTAATTTTTCATAGTATGGCAATTCTATTTTGGTGTGGTCTAGGTCAACGCCAACAAATTTTGCTATCTGTACAATTGTTCCCTGAAAATCTTTGATAAAATCTTCATATACAATCGTTAATGCAGTGCTTGATCCTTCGTCTAAGAAGGACTGAATTTTGCTTTCTATAGGAGGACGTTGAAATACCCATCTTGCGCTGAC
>JAGQWV010000031.1 GCA_020437045.1 Saprospiraceae bacterium
AATGCTCCCGGTCAACCATTTGACAAAAGCGCAATGCTGCATAATATCTTTAGTAGTAGTGGAGATCTTTGTCTTATGGGTTTTACAGCGCTCCTTATTATTAGATTCCGCTCACAATATACCAAGTCATTTTATTACTATTTAGGGTCGGTGCTAATCATTGGCATATCAATGGGGTCGATGTTTAGCATTGCCAAATACTACAGACCTAACAATATGATCCTGGAGTATAAGGGCATCTGGCAACGTTTGTATAATTTGAATTTTCATTTGATGTTGCTTCTTATTGGTTTTCATTTGACATTCAGACGTGCAAAAGCAGTCATGTGAATTACATTTTAAGTTATAATTAATTATTGTCTTGTATACGGATTATAACGCTTGATTCCTTGCATACAAAATCAGATGGTTGGTGGTTTCTTTTTTAAGATCACATACTTTTTTAAATCCAGGTCCAAGATTAAATACTTATCGTATATGGCACTATTCATGGGTTTGCTTTTAGGTGCCATGTAAAAATTATGTTCGTCGTCCGCATCCAAACTTAGATATCCAATTCTGCTCATGTAGGCTATTAATGCCCAATCTTTTGCGAGGTCCTTGGAGGTTCCAATAATGGTGCCTTTCGGAATTGCATGTGAAATTGCATAGACATCTTTTAACATATCCTTGTCTCTGGAAAATGACCCATATTTTGATACAGACAACGCTATTAACACAATTAATATCAATAAAGAGCCTCTCCTTATCCATCGCAATGTTGATTTAGATGGCAATTCTATCCATGCCTGAAGGTATGGAGCAATGAAATAACTTATGGATAGTGCATAAAATGGTATCGAGGGAACCAAATAGTACTTTCTTTGCTTCAGCGTAATGATCAATGGAATAGAAGCAGCAAAAGCAATCAGTAAAAATAATAATGCCCTTCGATCCTTCCAAAAGCTGTAATCTCGATTTTTCACCCACTGTTTGGCACCAACGAAGATTAAAATGATAATTGGTAAGGAAAGATCTAGAAGCAGGTTAAATAAAATTCTAAATCGATTGGTAACGGTTATTTCTCTTTCATTATTTAAGGCTGGTATTAATTGCTGTTTAAGGTAAGAGGTAACGTTGTCCCTCAAATCTGGAAAAAGCAAGTAGAGCAGATATAAAATGGATAAGGTGAAGAGGACTAAGTATAGTGAATACCATTTAATACTGGAATTTTCTTTATAAATAAGGATATACAATATTGGCACTGCCATTGGAAATAGCCCAGTGAGTCCTTTCGAAAGACATGCCAGAACCAGCAAAATACTTCCTACAAGTAAATAACTAATCTTTCCTTCATCCAATGATTTTAAAATGAATAGAACAGAAAAAATGCTGAACATTCCCATGGTGTTCTCGAGCATATTATTCTTATAGGACCAGGAAACTAATGGTACAAGTAGCCACAGAAGAACTGGTATCCAAGTGCATGGTCTTAATTTTTCATCAGCGAATGTCTTCCAACACATTGTGATTCCCCATGCAGTGAGGATAGCCATGAACAGACTGAAGAGTCTTTCCGTGTAGAAGGCATCTCCAAATAGTCTAAAAAAGAAGGATTGCAAAATAAATACCAACGGTGGATGTTCATTAAAATCTGCATAAAGAGTTTTGGTATAGTGTGGATGCGAAAAACTACCAAGTCCGTCGGCCAGATTTCTGGAAATGGCACTATAGGTAACCCCATCGAGAAACATTCCATCCTGAGCCAGCGTTGGAAATAATACTGCGGTGAAGACCGATACTGTCAAGATCCAGTATATTCTATGCTTGTTCATCGTACTAATTCGGGTCTTCGGTGAATTTAAAATAGGAAAATTATTATTTCCCAAGAATATTTAAAGGAGTTTGAATCCTTACATTATCCAGTTTACGTAAACAAAAATATTACCCAATCTGTCATGATTACCGTAGAATCGAAACATTTATTCCTATCAGTTTATAAATTTTTCATCAAGGCTGCTCTCACCTTATTCCAATCAGTTCTTCATCAAATCTAAACCAACTGGCAACATTTTCATTATTCGGATTGATGAGAAAGGATGTGGGAGTACCTACAACTCCCTATTTATTTGGAACATAACCATATTTTCCACCTCAGTTGCCATGCTTTTCCAGGTCAAATCCTTTTCACTGGCATATTGAGCGCAAACTTTCGGTGAGTAAAAGCTTCCCAATAAGTCAGAATCACTCACCCGCACTCCAAAATATTTTCATCCTAAAAATTAATTTATGGAAATCCATTTCAAAGGGATCTTTAGAAATGAAGGGTTACTGGCTTTAAATCTTACCATGGCCAGGAGCCAGATTAACAAGAACTACTTAAATCACTGACTATGAAACTAGATGACTGGACGATGTCCACATTTATTTTGTTTTTTTCTCAAATCATTTCTTTTGCCCAACCTCAAATTCATGTGGATCACGCTCCAGGATCTGGTATATTGGTTGACGCACCGGCACAGATGGGGATTATAGTGGATAGTGCCCAGGTCGGAATGCAGATATTGAATTCGGAAGGTACTGGTTTGCAAACTGCCTTTAATGCCGGAAATGGTGTTCAGATCCTTCAGTCCGGAGCTTTTGGTCTGTGGGTTGATTCAACAGAAATGACCGGCATATTAATTACCCGGTCCCAGGATCATGGTTTAAAAATATTTCAAGCCGATTCAAATGGCATTGATATATCACAGGTCACCGGTAGTGGCATCAGGATAGTGGGAGCTCATCAGGGTATACAAATCTCACATGTCACTGATGGAGTTAGAATTAATAGCCCTCAAAATAATGGAGTCACGGTGATTAGTCCATACTCTAATGGACTTTCCGTACTGGGTTCGGGGCAGAATGGAGCTTTTATTCAAAATACGGAGGCCTCTGGCGTGGAAATCTTAAACACCGGTGCATCCGGACTTCGGGTACGAGAAGCGGGAGTTGATGGAGTAAGGGTGGAATCACCCTTTGCTACAGGTGTTTTTGTCAAAGAATCAGGGGCACAGGGAGTATTAGTTCAGTCCCCTTCCAGTCATGGAGTTCATGTCAAAGACGCAAAAGGCAAAGGTGGCTTTGTGGTACATCCCAGTCTGGAAGGTTTACATATTCTCGGACCGGGGCTGGAAGGTATAACGATCGATAGCGCCGGAGCTGATGGTATTGGAATTAATGCACCTTCAGATGATGGCCTGACGGTTACGGATGCAATGGATGATGGAATCAACATAATAAATCCCGGAGGAGATGGAATTCACGTAAACGGAGCAGGATCTTCTGCCGGACTATTTATAACCTCTCCTGCATCTACAGATCCTTCTGTCTATATTACTCATTCAAATGATGACGAACTAGATTTACAAATTGGAGGCGATGCTCATGTATTAGCGGATGGTCACTTCGAAATTCAAATTGATGGAGACAATGCCATCGACGAAGCATTTTTCCAGATCAGAAATTCTTCCGGAAGTTTGCCTTTTGTATTGGGTGAATCTGGCGATCTTGCCATTGCTGGTCACTTATCAAAAGGAAGTGGATCTTTTAAAATTGATCACCCGCTTGATCCTAAAAACAAATACCTATACCACTCATTTGTAGAGAGTCCGGATATGATGAACATCTACAATGGAAATGTCATACTTAATAAAGATGGCGAAGCATCCATCCAAATGCCGGATTGGTTTGAACCTCTTAACCGAGATTTCCGATATCAACTGACACCCATTGGTGCTGCCGCAAATCTGTATATTGCCCAAGAAATCAAGGATGGTATATTTCGAATCGGTGGGGGTTCGAATGGGCTTAAGGTATCCTGGCAAGTAACCGGTATCCGGCAAGACCGCTATGCCAATGCCCATCGATTGAAAGTCGAGGTAGAAAAAGAGGATGATAAAAAAGGAACCTATTTACATCCGGATGTCTGGATGAAAAATAATCTCTAATAGGATTGATGCGCCAAGTAAAAAGACTGATCTTCAAATTATTTGGATGAAATACTGACCCTACAGCAGTAAAGACCCAATTCGAAATTTCAGCCACTTTTACTCTAGCTCTAGAAATGAAGTGACTGAAAATCAAGACCTTTAGCGTAGAACAACTTGATTTTCGGTTAGAATTGACATCTCGGTGTGGATTAAATATCGACACTATCTCAACAATTGAATTTCATTCGTCCATACATCCAAGAAAGCTAAAATGAAGTGATCATCACAAGCTTGAAGTCCTTTTGAAAGTTAGACCGGCAAAATTCACAATTGACTTTTTCCCTCTACCCCTGAATTGTACATTAAATGCCCCGAATCCCGCATTAATACCACTAGTCAATGCATAATTATTAGAAATCACTCGCAGTGGGATATTCCTTACGCTTCCAAAAGTTGTGACTTTCATCATCAGCACTCCATCTTTCGAGATAAAAATTTCCAGACTTTTAAATTTGGTATCACCAACCAGCATTTGGTAGCCAAAGTGCTCGTAGGTACCAACCCTGCTATTCCAGACGGAGGTATCGATATTATCGAGTCTCAATCCGTATTCGAACTCACGCTTATTCTCCCGCAGGAAGATAAAGGTACTACTGCCAATTTTCTTGAAGATCAATCTCCTTGTCGTCCTTTCGACCAGACTATCATTATTCATCATCTCAACCGGTACAAATTCGTTTTCAGACAATGGCTTCAGGATATACTGAGTATTGCCATCCTTCATTCTCAGTTGATCTCGCTCCAGGTATACCTTCAGATAACCATAGGCCTGAGCGTAATTACCAGTGTGCTTTGCCAAAAGTTTTTTGGATACCTTTGCCTCTGTAATCTCCTCGTGAATCATACCTGTAATGGGTGAAGGAAAGAGATCGGGAATACTTAAGTTGAATCGACGAAGAAAATTGAAACAAAATTCTTCGGCTACAGAACCTCCTTCCGCTGAATTGGTCATTACCATGACAGCAGCTTTACACCCAGGGATCAGTAACAATTTCGCATGAGCAAAACCCGCACTCCCAGAATGATACACAGCAAAGCTGGAATCGTTCTTAAACATAAACCAACCCAAACCTTTCTTATTGCTTTCAATCGGAACCTCAGCATTCTGGAGGGAAAACATATCGTGTATTGTGCTAGTTTTGATCAGGGATGAATCTTCTGCATAGTAGGCACTTAGTAAACCTCTGGCATATTTTGTGAAGTCATCAATATTCGAATAAATCCCGCCAGAGGCGATATCTCTTAATTCATATTCTCTCACCTCCTCTCCATTAAAATAAATTTTAGAACGATCCATCAAACTATCCATGGCAAAACCTGTCCGGGTCATTCCCAGTGGGGCAAAAATATTTTCACGGACATAGTCTCCATAATCTTTATTACTCACTTCTTTCACCAAGCTTCCCAGAATATTGTACCCGGCATTTGAATACAAACCTACTTCACCGGGTGGAAAAGTGATATAGGTATTATTTATGAAGCCCAGGACATCAGTATATTTTCCCGTTTCCAGATCTGAGTTCTTCATATAATCTGGTTGAATTCCAGACCTGTGCGTTATTATAGATTTCACTGTAATGGCATCTAAATCGATACCTATCGTCTTGGGTCTGAACGAATGTAAATACGTACGTAAGGGTAGGTTGATATTCAGTAAACCCCTCTCTTGAAGCTGCATTATGCTTAACGAAGTAAATGTTTTGGTGATAGAACCGATATTGATGACCGTATGTGTTGTCATCGGAGTGCCATTTTTCTTATCTGCAAATCCAAATCCCTTTGACCAAATCACAGAATCATCCATTATGATTGCAGCGGTAATACCAATTATTTTAGTCGAATCAACTTCCTCCCTGAAATAGGCTTCAGAAGCAGCAATAATTTCCGCATAGCCGCTATTAATTTGTTGTGCTTCCAGGTTGGCTACCGGAAAAAGAGCGAGCAAAAAATGTATGCATATAGTAAGTCTCACTACCATGTTTCTAGTCAACTTTAGAACGACTATTGAATTAATAGTTCCAAACCCATTTCAAATAGGATAGAAACGACAATCAGATTTTGTGGTGGTATTTTTCTGAGCGCTGATATTACTACGCTATCTTGATCTCGAGAGCAAGACGATAGCATATACTTTTTGGTTACAGATCCTTCGAAAGTATGAGTAAACAGCTCGATATGAACAAGTGGAGTGACAGACAAACCAGATATCTGTCACTGGCCAAATGAATTTTCCTATTTCAACCTAGATCGTAAGGAAAACGCTTTGTTTACTCCTTCCCCGATCCCGGAGCACCCCACATAATGATTGCCATTTTTATTCATCAGAAAGTTCGCGGGCTGCCAGAACCAAAAACATAAAATTGGTAGCCCCACCACCCATTACATATTCCGTCTGCTGCCAGAAATAAGGCCAATTTTTCAATTCGGGCAGGTCCGGACGGATCAGTGCGGTCCCCGAAGCGGAACCACCCGGGATATAGGACCACTCGTCACGGTTTACACCATAGGCTACGGTCAACGAATTAGTACCTACGCCGGAGGCAAACGAGGCAGTATTTTCACCCGGATGCACCCCAAGTATAAACTGCAGGGCACTAAATACAGGAGCCTTGTCAAAGAGATCCGGAAAACCTTTATGCAAAAAATACTGATTATAGCCAAAGGTCTGAATCCCCCAGCCAGCCCCCCAAATGTTGGGCTTATAAGCTACTCCATAAGGTGTCTCTTTTACCTGTTCCTTCACTTCGATGGCATAGGATACCATAGCACTATGTATAGCGTTTTGAAAAACAGGGTTATCGATCTGCTGAATGATCCTTGCAATAACCGGTCCCAGGAAACGGAGATTTTCCGATATTTTATCTTGATGACCAAAGATAAAATCCAGGTATTCCTGGTCCCTTGTGGTTCGGTAGAGCTCGACAGCCAACGCAATGGTGCCCAGCTGATCCGTTTCTTTATAACGTTGCCAATAGTCTCTGGCCAGTACCAGAGTTTGCTTCGCCAACATATCGTTGTAACCACTGAGCACTCGGCTAGCTGTCGCCATGCAGGAAGCGACGTAAAGTTCACGCCGGGGATTTTCCTCGGTGAAAACCCAGCGATCGTCCATTGGCAAATTTGATGCGGGCTGATAAACCTGATTATCGGTCATTACCGAAGCATCTCCCAGCAGTGTATACTGGCGTAAATCCGCACAAATAATGCCCCGGAAAATCCTTCCCAACGCCTGATATCCTCCAACCACACTGAGTACTCCATGTTCAATCTGTTGTAAAATGTCCGGAACTCCATCGGGACGCAACATCTCCACCACTTTTTGCTTTTGATCAATGCTGGTACCGTCGTATTCCGGTTTAAATAATTCATAAATTTCGGCCAGGCGTTGCACGGTGCCAGCTTGAGACTCTACCCGCAGATCATAATCACCGGCATCATGCCAACCTCCATGATTAAGCCCAGGAACAGCCGCTCCCGACGGATATTCACAGAGCGTAGAGGAACCTTGTACATAGCCATCAAAATGATTTAAATCGATTGGCGCCATCAAGGCATCATCATCATGACACAGGCCATGCCACACTTTGTAGCGATCATTAATACGCATATGACACATTTGTACCGGCAGATAGTAGGCCAGGGTGGGCTGCCACACATCGACATCATAAACATTCGGACCGATGGCAAAAGCGTGGGTTATTTTGTCATGATAACGAATCTGGTATAATCCCGGATCTCTTATTTCGCTAAAATCAAAAACCTGATATTTGTAGCGCAAAAAATCACCCCAATCTGAGGCATTCCCCTCCTTTACGGAAAGCATTTTACCCTCCGGCAAAACTTTTTGCAACACTACTTCCAATGCCGTCTGGTCATTATGATCCCTTTCGAAGATTACCTGCTTGGGAGCATTGCTTAGATAGCCTACCTGCGAGACCTGGGCAATGGTGGGATATAGGAAATCAGGATCACAACTGGCATCGATCTCTAAGACAACAGCATTTTTAAGTGATCCTTTTTTTGCCAGGGTACGTACGACAAACCATCCATTATTAAATAAAGCCCTTCCATCATACAAATACATTTCGCCCGTAGTAGATGAAAACCGGATGGTTTCCTCTTTTGCATCCGGTACGATGGTCAAGACCTTGCCCACTGCCAATGGTTGAACCACCGCATCTTTAAATATGACGTTCGCTTGCCGGGTAAACATAGCAGCCCGGCCATCCATGTAATATCGTTTTCCAAAATAGAATTCCGGAAATAGCTCAATATTAAATCCCACTTTCCCATACCATTCATCGGGTAGAGGTTTATCCAGATCTACGGTAACGATAATCTTGTGGTCAACTACATGCGTATGCACCTGATAAGAAAAGGTAAGATCCGGGTACTCAATAGGATTAAAACCGGTTCGATTTTTACTACTGTCGGGATACCATAGTGTCGTACTGATGGTATTCGTGTTTCGATCGACAACCGTTGATCCTTTTTTGGGAATAGGTGACCACTGGCCGGGCATAGGTTCCAAGCGCAAATCTCCATTCGCGGCTACCCGGGCACCATTTTGCACCAGGGTTACACCGCCCTGATGCCCATCCGGATAATAATCCTGAAATGCCATCACATCCAGGCCTTGCCTATGGAAATAATCCAAGTCATTTAATATGAAGTTTGATTGGCAATAACCCCGTAATACGATCATTGAAATGATAACTGATAAATAGAAGCGGTGCCAAAATTGATCAGACAGTTGCATACCAGATAAGCTTTATTAGACCGGAACCAGGCATCGAGTTTCTCTCGCAAACTAATGTTGGAAAAACCTGAATATATCCCGGTTTAAAAAAATGACAAATTAGAACAATGATCATAAATCAGCACGAGATAGTCCCTATTTGTCGTCAGTAAGTCCAGTGATTTTGATCAGAATCAATTAGTTGTAGCGACAAATAATCCGTCCGGGTCACCCTGCACCGTCACTAGTGCTTCTGTGGTAATCACGGCATCTCCTTTTTGCAAAACCAATGATGATCCGTTCTCTTGAAGCGTAACCGGACTTCCAATATTCAAAAATATCGCCTGAGATGATAGTTCTATGACCCCATTTCCGGACCATTTTATCAATTTAAATTCCCTAGCCGGAGTCGGGTACAAACCTTGCAAAGGGTAAATCATCTCCGGAGTGTTGCTTTCAAATTTTATAATCTTCAGTAATTGATCAATGTCGATATGTTTACTGGTCAATCCTCCACGAATCACATTGTCTGAAGTTGCCATACATTCAATATTCTGTCCTTCCATATAGGCGTGTAAGACACCCGGTGACTGATACATTCCTTCTCCCGGTTGTAAACAGACCAGATTCATCAAATACAGCGAGAAGATCCCCCGGTCACAAACGCCTTTTTGACTGTACGTAATAAAAGCTCTTGCCGCCCAGAAATTTATATCCTCTTTAGTCAATTCTCCCCTTTCATAAGCCAGTTTTATCCGTTTGCCCAAGGGTTTGAGCAAGTCATTTACTTCGTCCTGGGGCATCGTCATGATATAAGCATAGGTCTTTTCCAGTCCATTTTCCCGGAAAAAATTTTCAAGGATCTTTAACTCAGGATTTAATTGTAAGGCCTGCAGAATTTCCGAATTGGATTTAAATCCCTGCACCAACCAAAACTCTGACAAGGCCACCATAAGTTCCGGTTTATGGTTCTCATCTTTATACACCCGGTCACTGGCGTTCCTTGGTTTGCCTGATTTCTCTTCCTGCTCAAATCCAGCCTCTGCAGTTTGTTTATCCGGATGCAGCTGGATACTGAGCATATTACGAACATCCAATATTTTCAACAAAAAAGGAAGATCTTTCTTCAGTAAAACGGTAAGAGGTGTTAAGTCATCCATCGTCGTCGCCATGCCATCCGGATGAGTTCCCAGCCAATATTCGCCAAAGGGTTCACCTGTCTTTTCCCTTCCTAATAAATCCGGTAAAAAATCAAATCCCCCCCAATCATAATGTTTGACAACCCCTTTTATCTTTTTCATTTAAAGAATTATAATTATTCAAACAAAAAACATTTTGCCCAATGCCATACCAATTTATTATCCTGCATGACCTGAGCAGGTTGCCCGCAAGGTAATAAAGAATTAATTTTTCAACACAAAGACAAAAAGGTTCCTGATCCGCAAACAAGAATAGAAAAAGAGCGGAAGAAAAAGAATGGGCCAATCCACCTGATTAGAAGCTACGAGATCTTCGTTGCGCCTGGGCCACAAATCGCTCCTTCATCCTCAAAAACCGATGGAGCACCCGTCTTTACCCACCTGCCAAAGTCTTGTACGGCGAGCAAGTTGCTCTTCTGCCTCTCCCCGACGATTTGATGTCGGGACGGGCATGACAAAATCATTATGTACTTTTCACACAAGTACACGCTCCTCGACGCAATGTTTCTTTATTACTTCACTAAATCAATTTCATCTAAAAAACAACGCCGAATTATCCATCCAAAGTTTTCAAAATCTGGTAGGAAGATCCGCTCACATTGACAGATAGCCAAAAGGATGAGTGACAGGATAAAACAGTCCACTCGAGTTAGCAAAGAGATTGGGTGTTTTTATTCGAAAAGAGAAATGGTGCTATTTCAAACTTCGGAAAATGCGCTTTGTCCAATCGGTGTGATTTGACACAAAACTCCACCTTCCTTTAGCCACATACCATACACCGGGTTTTATTTTGTATTTAGAAATATAGTACCGGAATTGATTCTGGTATTCTCCCGGCAGAGATTCCGAACTCGCCGAAGAATCTTCTTTTCCACCACCCGAACCGGTACTGCCGGAATCACCGGTACTGCCCCCGGTATCGCCAGGCTCCTGTGCACCACCACCCTTATCCGCATCATCAGCGGCCTCTTCCAGTAGCTCACGGCATCGTTCAGGATTTTCCGTACAATCGACTGCTTCGTGATTGCCTTCGGCATTTTCAGGACCGACCACTACCGGACCTTGTCCGAAACCGTTTACATTTGACAAATAAGCAGTGCCATTGGGATAATAAGTATTACCGGTGGATGGATCAAATTTTTGACTCCAGACCAGGTTGGTTATTAAGAAAAATGAGGAAAAGGCTAACAATTTGTTGACTGAAACTTTCATAATGCCACTTAAATAAATGAATTAATTTCCGGCTCCTGATGTGCGGGATAACAGGGCCAAAAATAAAAGGCTATCACTAAGGGAAAATCGCTCAAATGAGTGATTCTAAGATCTGCATGCGAATAATCCCCAATCTTCGTCCGGAATTTTCATTAAAGAAGGTGAATCTGTATCCTAATAGGTTTTCCAGGATTTAAATTTCAGCAGAAGATTATTGGTAGAGGCATCATGCTTCTCCGGCTTCTCATGCCCGGTAATTTCCGGCTCTATAGCTTTGGCCAATTGTTTGCCTAGCTCTACACCAAATTGATCAAAGCTGAAGATATTCCATATGTACCCCTGAACAAATATCTTATGCTCATAAAGTGCGATAATCCTCCCTAAATTATAAGGGGTAAGTTTGTCGATCATGATCATCGTACTGGGTCTATTTCCGGTAAACACTTTGAATGGGGTTAGCTGTTCAATTTTTTCCGGGGGCTGACCTGCCAGCTCTTCTCTTACCACGTCAGCTGACTTGCCGCGCATGAGTGCCTCACACTGAGCCAGGACATTGGCCACCAGCAAGTCATGGTGATGCCCAAGATGATGGGTGGGGTTGGCCGCAATGATAAAATCGCAGGGAATGAGATGGGTACCCTGATGAAGCAACTGAAAAAACGAATGCTGACTATTGGTACCCGCGCCTCCCCATAATATGGATCCGGTACTGTAGGTTACTTTTTTCCCGGACCGGTCCACCATTTTACCATTACTTTCCATACTGGCTTGCTGTAAATAACTGGCCAGATATTGTAAATTTTGATCGTATGGTAAGATTGCTTCTGTCTGGGCACCCATAAAATTGGCATACCAGATACCCAATAAGCCCAGGATAACGGATATGTTTTCCTCCAACGGGCTGGTGCGGAAATATTCGTCAACGGAATGCATACCTTCGAGCATCTCCCGAAAATGTTTGGCACCAACTGCGACCATAATACTCAAGCCAATTGCGGAAGAGAGTGAATAGCGACCTCCAACCCAATCCCACATAGTAAATACATTGTCCTTATCAATACCAAATTCATAGACCTTGCTCAGATTGGTAGATACTGCCACAAAATTGTGCTTAATGTCACTTTCTTTGGCTGATTGTAAGAACCATTTTTTAACCGTAAGCGCATTGGTCAACGTTTCTTGAGTGGTGAATGTTTTTGAAACGATGATAAAAAGTGTAGTTTCCGGATCCAAATTTTTAATGGTTTCCATAACATGGTCTCCATCAATATTTGAGATGAAATGTGTCTTTAAATGATTTTTATAATACTGCAACGCATCGACCACCATTCTAGGGCCAAGGTCTGATCCGCCAATACCTATATTCACAATATCAGTAATAGATTTCCCTGTATACCCTTTAAATTTACCGCTAACAACATCATTAGTAAAATTCTTCATCTTTTCTAATGTTTCTTTCACTTCTAACATCACGTTAGTACCATCTAACAGAATCTCCTTGCCGGAAAAACTTCGCAATGCGGTATGTAAAACTGCTCTATTCTCTGTTTCGTTGATTTTATCTCCTGAAAACATTTTCTGAATCCCATCAGCAAGGTCAGTTTCGTTAGCAAGATCAATCAGATATTGAAAAATTTCATCCGTTATACGGTTCTTTGAAAAATCTAATGTGAAATTGTTATATGTAATAGTATATTTCTCTTTCCTGTTATTATCTTGACGGAAAAGTGATTTCATTTCTATAGTACTGGTGCTGTTATATGCATCAGACAATTTTTTCCAAGCTTGTGTTTTAGTTGGATTTATATTTTTTAATGCCATGTTTAGCGGATTTACTTGTTATTGAATTTGTGTGCTGTCTAACTGTTGTTGCAAAGGAACTATAAATGCTAAATAGTTGCTTTTTAAACTGTCTTTAATAGGTTCTGCTGAGGGTAGTTTTTCTTTTAAAGGATCAACTTCTTTTCCGTTTTTCCAGAATCGGTAACATACATGCGGGCCAGAGGTGTTTCCTGTCATACCAACCCAACCAATTACATCTCCCTGTCTAACATAATCCCCCACTTTTACAGCTCTTTTCTTCATATGAAGGTATTGAGTACTATAAACTGAGTTATGTTTTACTTTTACGTAATTGCCATTGCCCCCTCTTCTGGCTGACTCTACAACAGTACCATTTGCCGTACTCATAATTTCTGTACCGATTGGTGCTGCAAAATCAGTACCTCTATGGGGCTTTACCCTTCCGTAATATTTAATGAAGCGCTTTAAGTTATATCTTGAAGAAATTCTACTAAACTTTAAAGGTGCTTTTAAGAATTGTCTTCTAAGACTATTCCCGTTATCATCATAATAATCAGA
>JAGQWV010000032.1 GCA_020437045.1 Saprospiraceae bacterium
ACTAAGTTCAGCAGAGCGAATTTCCAGCTGATTAATTTGATTCTGCATTTCCCTTTTCCGGGTATAAACATGATCAATAGGAATGGATAATTTAATTCCCCCCAGGGCATACCAGTCAAAAGAATTGGCCAAAAAATTCAACCCCGGACGGCCATATCCAGCATTAATAAATGTGGCCAAAGAGGGTCGTACCTGTGCATCATTCAGGTCATTCTGGGCTAGTAATAAATCACTCCTGGATTCAAGCAAATGGATTTCCGGACGATTTTCAAATGAATTCCTGGCAACTTCAGCCCTGTCTGGTAAAACAATAGCAAATGCCGTATCCTGAGTTTGCATCAGACTAGCTAATGATCTTTTTGCTGCCGATGCATAATATTTGGATTCCTGAATCTTTTGAGTGGTCTCCAGTAATTTTATCCGAATCGAAGCTACATCTCTGCGGTCGACAACCCCTCCATTTAATAATTTCTCGGCTTGATTCAATGATGCTTCCAGCTGTTCTTCCAAAAGTTGTGCATTAATTATCAAATTTTGCTGCAAAGCAATCTGAAAGAAGAGATCAATTGCCTGTGTTTCACTATTTAAGACATCAGTTTCCAGTTGATGGATTTTCAGTTGGGACTGCATGTCCTGAATATTATGTAGTGCTTTCGTCATCCCTCCATCATAAATCATTTGAGTCACATCCAATGTCGCCGCATATTGATCTTTAGGAACAGATGGAACCATGAGGCCTGGAATATCAATCGGCAAACTGGTTACGGTAGATTGCCAGGTTGCCTTGGCGCCTAGGGAGGCTTGAGGGTAAAAATTCCTCGAAGTGATTTGCTTCTGAATACCTGATGTCTGTTCGGACAAAACTATCTGCTGCTTTGCCGCAGAGGTACTGCGTACCTGATCCAAACAATTGCTCAATGACAGTGAGGATTGGGCGAATAGCCCTTGAACACTCAATACTGTCATCATCAAGTACCAGATAGGTTTTTTAATGGTATTATATCTCACAACAATTAAATTTTACTTTACAGGATATTACTGGGCCTGGCTTTCGTAATTGACCACATCAAGTCGTCCGAATAATCTCATTTAAGATGAGTCTGTCTCGTAGGCTAATTCTCTGATAACTTTCATAATTTCTACCTTCCGGCCTTTCAAAAAAGCGACATATTCGGATTCCGATTTCTCCAACATATGACTGGCTACCGGCCAGGCAACAAATGGAAAAAAACACATTCCCAGTAAGGACAATAAAAATTGGGATGGATCCAGTTTTTTAAGTTGCTTTTTTTGAATGGCATCATCAATGAATGCAATTAAATCGCGGAAAATTTCATGCGGCATATGTTGCATGATAGCCGGATTTCGATACGTGCTGTACAACAAGAAAATAGGTAATCTTGGATTCTGAGAAAGCATTCTCAGGTACCCATCGACAATCCCTTCCAGCTTATCCATCACCGACATTTCTTTTCTTAAAACTGCTTGTATTCGGGGAATAAAATCTTTCATCTTTCGCTGCAGGATGTGTTCAAACAGCTTTTCTTTCGAGCGAAAGTAGTAATGTAACAGCGCCTTGTTAATCTCTGCTTCATTGGCGATGTCCTGCATCCGGGCTCCATCAAAGCCATCTCTCACGAAGATTTTCTCTGCGGCCTGAATGATTTTTTCCTCGGTACTAACTTCCAAAATATCTTAACTGAAAAGTTTATCTAAATAGTTTAACCAAATGGTTAATGCAAACGTACAACACATTCCGGACATATGCAACTACTTTTTTTTAGTTATCACTCAGCGGTTTGCCTTGCGGACGGATCTATGGAATCCCCCTATTGGAAGTACGTCAAAAGGCCGGCGAGTATAAATTCGCCTCTACACTGCTTCAGTGATAACCATAACTACCATCATTAAGATTACGAGGAGACGCTGTTTGATAAGCCGTCGAATGTAGATTCGCCGCTCTAACTACTCCAGCGATAACCCATATTGGTCCCAGGTCATTGGCCAAGGTTGCAGTCGCCCTTCCTGGAATCTTCCGATTAGATGAATACCCAAAAGGCCGGCGAAATATAAATTCGCCTCTACAGCGTCCTTCCCTAAAACGAATAAATCTACCAAGGCTAATAAAGTCTTTGCCCTTTGGGCATTTAACTCCGAGAAAAATCCGCGATGCCGACAAAGGTTCGCCGGAGTGACATTTAAACAATTTCAAAAATTAAGAGGGTGGTGATATAGAATGAAGGTAAGCGGCACGATGTTCCAATAATTTATCCATAAACTTCTTGAGCACATCTCCATTAAAAGCTTTGTTTACTTTTACATATTCTGCTTCACCATAAATCCGGTAATTATCTTGAGAACGATAAAGTGATAGTTTGGCAAAAGGTATAGCCCAGGCATAGGTTTCTGCACGATATTTAAAATATACGATTATACCGGTAGGGCGAAGTTCCATGTTGCAGAAATTAGGTTGATCATCATACTGCAGGAGTCCTTCGATCATCGGACTGGCATCTATCACCATCATTCTCTCGGAACCGATACCACCCTTTTTAAGTTTCGCAAGAAAAGAATAGGGCACCCCAACCAGTCGATTGATTTCCTGGGTGATATCCTTTTTCTCATAGGTGACATTAAAGATCATAATGGTTAGAACGTTAGACTTCGCCATAATGTTGATTCCAAAAAGTGCTGTCAACCTCTGTCTGCGCTAAGTTAAGGTTGACAGTCCGGGGCTGCTATTGTTTTACTGCCTTAAACGTTCCGTTTGGTTGTACGAAACTTAAACTCAGTACCTTATGCTCATCATTAACCTCAAAATGCACCTCATATCCTTCTGCAACTTTGATTTTAAATTGATCTGTTCCTATGGGTACGAGTTCATAATCAGGTTGTCCGGGTACCAATACCATTAAAGTACCATCTCCCCGCAGGTATACCTTAACGGTATTCCCCATCAAATTATAATTGCCAAGATATTTTTCCAAATCGTTGGGATCAATATCGAGAACAGTTGCTTGTCTTACAAAAACCAGTTCGTCCACCGCTGGTTCTATCTTGATTTTAAATGCCGAAACATTTCCCTTTTCATCCGTTTGAAAATTTAATTTGGTCGCATTTTTATTGTCCGTTTTTTCTACGGTAGAGCGCGTGCGAAAGACATCATAATGGTAGTGCTGCAAATAACTTTTTGTCCTTTTTCCGGCTTCATTATAATCAATCCAGAGGGTATCATTCTCCAAAAATATTTTGGCAATACCATATCCCTTATTTTCGTACGATCCTGTATAACTACTATCGGGATGGGAAGGTGTTGTGTTTTTTATCTGATTAAGGCTATCCTGGTTAGGACTTGTTTTAAAGTTACTTTCAAACTGATTTTTTTGCTTTAGTAAAACTCCTCGCCAATTTCGATCTGCAATTCCCAACATTCGGTCTGCAATAAAATTTCGAACAGAATTGGATGGTCCACCTTGATTACTTACGACAAAGATTCCCAGGCTATCTGACGGAAAAAACGAAGTCGTGGAGATAAATCCATCGATGCCTCCACTATGTTCCACCCGGTAATGACCTCCATAACTACTTACTCCCCAGGCGAGGCCATAGCCAAAAAGATGTATATCTGGGTTTTCTTCGCCTGGCAACCCTCCACCGGAAGCCATCTGCATGGTGATCGCCTGATTTCGATAACCGGAGGGAATTATTTCTTCATCCTCAAAAAGACCATTATTAATCCAGGTCAACAACCAATTCGACATATCGGCTGCACTGCTATTAATTGATCCGGCCGGACCAATTGCATCTATATTGCGATATGGAATGACTTTAATTTCATCTTCTGTACTTTGATAGGCCAGGCTACGATCCTTTGCTTCCTCAAGCGCAGCAATTGACATATTGGTGTCGTCCATTTTCAGCGGCTTTAAAATTCGCTCCTCAAGATTTTGCTCCCAGGATTTTCCGGTTATCTTTTCAATGACAACCCCCAGAGACATAAACATGAAGTTATTGTATTGATATTTTTCCCTTAATTCCGCAGAAGGTTCGAGGTATTGAATTCGTTCGAGTAATTGGTGCCGCGACGCCGTAGACCCATACCATGAGTAGTCGTGTCTGGGTAAACCGGTACGGTGACACATCATATCACGAAGGGTACAATGTGCATTTGTATATTCATTTTTAAATTTTAATTCCGGTAAATAATTTCGCACCGGTTTGTCTAAATCCAATTTACCTTCTTTTTCCAGCATGCCGATCATAGACGCGGTAAATGCCTTTGTGCATGACCCAATGGCAAAAAGGGTATGTTGGGTGACCGGCAATTTCTCCTCTACATTACGAAATCCAAATCCTCCGGTATAAATTACTTTGCCTTTTTCCACTACAGCAATCGAAATTCCCGGTGCTTTCCAATCTTCCAGAACTCTATTAACAAAGGTATCCAATCCCTCAAGCCGGGTATCTGTTGGCGCCTGAGCATACGAAGTAATACAACATTGTATCGCAAGGAAAAACAATAGAATAATTCTCATAAGATAATTTTGAAATATTGCCTTCCAAAATAAGAGCAATAAGGGGAACTACCTAATTCCGTCGCCGGAATCGGGATCTGGCATGACCAAATCATCGAAAAAACAGATAAACCCTTAAGATTTAACCATATCGCTGGTAATCCGGTGCTGTAATTCCTCGATTTGCCGCTGCTTTTTTGTCAGTCTTTTTCGATCAGTGGTTAATGGGCTTCCCTTCATCTTTGCAAGATCTAAGGAAACTTTATAGAGCAAATCCTCCAGTGCCTCCACTATGACTGATTTATATTTATCAGGGATTTCCATCATTGGATTTGGTTTAATGTCCTACTAGCTTGTTCTTTTTCACTATGAGTGAATTTCTACACTAGGCGTTAATTCTTTTCAACACCATCGACTGTGTTTCCTTTGCGACAACCAGGCACTCTTCAACATGATCAATATCGAGGCAATAATTATTGGCTCCTTTTTCACCGGCACACTCTAATGGCTTAAAGTCCAGATCTTTAAAATGTGAATCGATCGATGTACACATCTCGAGCAGACCTTCGGGAGTGGGGTGCTGGGGTGGATCCCTCCGGTACGATTCTATAAATGCCTGCAGGAAGAAATTAATACCTCGCTTAATATTATTACATGCTAAAAATGTAACTACATCGTCACGAGATCTGGCCAATTCATTGCCGGCAAAATGTACCAACTCATCTCCTTCTGCCAGCAATTGTTGTATATGCTGATTTACCATAATTAATAATTTGCAATAAATTCGTTTTTTTTATCAATTCAATTACTGATAAACGTCATTTTCCATAATGATTTATTGCTAAGAATTAACATATCAGCGCACCAAAATAAAATGGGGTGCACTTATGCACCCCATCACTGATGTCTAAATCTTTATCTGTATTATTTTACTAAATAATCATCATACTCCTACCGGTGTTCCCTTTCGGTCTTTCGCTTTTTTCTCCTCCAATACGGAAGCCTGGGCAGCTACTAATCGTGCAATCGGCACCCGGTATGGGGAGCAGCTGACATAGTCTAATCCTGTCTTGTGAAAGAATTTAATGGATTCCGGATCTCCTCCGTGTTCTCCACATACGCCAACCTTAAGTCCAGGATGGGTTGAACGTCCACGCTGGGTTCCGATTTCCACTAATTCCCCGACCCCAAATTGGTCGATGGTCGTAAATGGATCTGCCTTGAGGATACCTTGTTTCAAATAGACGGGTAAGAACTTACCAAAGTCATCCCTTGAATAACCGTAGGTCATTTGAGTAAGGTCATTGGTACCAAAGGAAAAGAAATCCACCTCAGCGGCAAATCGATCAGCAACCAGCGCTGCCCGTGGAATTTCAATCATGGTGCCGATTTTGTATTCGATTCGATCATTATTTTCAGCGAATACTTTTTCGGCCGTTTCTTTAATGATATTTATTTGCATAAATACTTCCCGACTAATACCAGCCAGTGGTATCATAATTTCCGGAAACACCTTAACACCTCTTTGTTTTAAATGTAGTGCCGCCTCAATGATGGCACGGGTCTGCATTACAGAAATCTCCGGATAGGTATTGGCCAGACGACATCCACGGTGTCCTAACATCGGATTCATCTCATGCAGGGTATTTACTTTTTCCAGCACTTCTTCGTAAGTGATACCCATCTGCTCAGCCAAAGCTTTTTCGTTCTCTTCATCTTGTGGTAAAAATTCATGAAGAGGTGGATCCAATAGCCGTATGGTAACGGGCAGCCCATGCATCACTTCGAGGATTTCCTCAAAGTCTTTTCGCTGAATAGGAAGCAATTTATCGAGCGCTTTGATTCTACCGGCTTCATCATGAGAAAGAATCATTTGCCGGACGAGATCTATTCTTCCTTCCTGAAAGAACATATGTTCTGTACGACAAAGACCAATTCCTTCGGCGCCAAATTTGCGGGCGGTTGCGGCATCCTGTGGTGTATCGGCATTTGCTTCGACTCTCAATTTCGATTTTACACTGCAGACGTCCATCAATCTTTCAAATGCACCTCCAATGGAAACGGTAACCGTTGGTACTTTTCCCAGGTAAACGACACCGGTACTGCCGTCTAATGATATCCAATCTCCTTCTTTTACTTCGACTCCCTCTACCTCGATCGTCCGTTTGCGATAGTCGATATGTAGGGATCCCGCTCCGGAGATACAACATTTGCCCATACCCCGGGCTACCACGGCTGCATGTGAGGTCATACCCCCTCTACTGGTTAAAATTCCCTGTGCAGAATGCATGCCCTGAATATCTTCAGGTGAAGTCTCAATCCGGACCAAAATTACATCTTTCCCGCTATTGGCCCACTCTTCTGCATCCTCAGCGAAGAATACCACCTGTCCTGAAGCTGCTCCGGGCGATGCTGGAAGGCCCCGGGTGATTTCTTTTGCCGTAGACATTGACTCTTTCTCAAAAACTGGGTGCAATAGTTCGTCCAGTTTGGCCGGATCATTTCGAGTGATAACATCCGATTCATTAATTAGGCCCTCATCCAACATATCGATGGCAATATTTACCATGGCCATACCGGTTCGTTTTCCGGTCCGGGTCTGAAGAATCCAGAGTTTTTGATCTTCGATGGTAAATTCGAGATCCTGCATTTCCCGGTAGTGCTGTTCCAGTTTGTTTTGGGCGTCGAATAATTGACGATACATCTCGGGCATCTTTTCCTCGAGCGAGGGATACTCGGTGCCACGTACAGCCTCCGCCACATCTGCCAGTTTGGCCCAACGTTTGGATCCCTCCAGGGTAATTTGCATCGGTGTACGAATGCCAGCGACCACATCTTCTCCCTGGGCATTAATCAGATATTCGCCGGTAAATAATTTCTCTCCGGTAGCCGGGTCACGGGTAAAGGCAACTCCGGTGGCAGAATCATCACTAATGTTTCCAAAAACCATGGATTGCACATTTACTGCCGTTCCCCAATCCGATGGAATGCCATTGATTTTTCGATATTGAATGGCACGTTTACCCATCCAGCTGTCAAACACAGCGGTGATGGCGTTTTCCAATTGTTCCCATGGATCCTGCGGAAATTCGTGGCCTAATCGTTCCTTGACTTTAGCACGGTATCGTTGACTTAATGTCTTGAGGTCATCAACGGTCAATTCGGTGTCCATTTTGACCCCTCGCTCTCTTTTTAAAGCGTTGATAATTTCTTCAAAGGGATCTTCATCACCCTGTTCCTGGGGCTTCATTCCCATAACCACATCACCATACATATGGATAAATCTGCGGTAAGAGTCCCATGCCATCCGGGTACGACTGGGATCGCTGGCAAGACCTTCGACCACCTCATCGTTAATACCCAAATTCAGCACTGTGTCCATCATACCAGGCATAGAGATCCTGGCACCCGAACGCACAGAGAGTAGCAGGGGATTTTCGGTATCACCAAACTTTTTACCGGTCTTTTTTTCTAAGGATTTAATTGCGGATTTAATTTCCTCACGTAATAATTCCAATACTTCACTTTTTCCCGCACTGTAGTAATGCGTACATGCTTCGGTAGAAATTGTAAATCCGGGTGGTACCGGCAAACCGATTAAACACATCTCGGCCAGGTTGGCACCTTTTCCGCCCAGCAACTCTTTCATATTGCTGTTTCCGTCGGTATGATTACCTCCAAATTCATATACATATTTCATGGTAATACCAATTTTAATTTTACTATTTAAATTCAATAACGACCTTCCAAATCGCCTTATGATAAAAAATGTTTATTGTCTTGAAATATTATTTCTAATGCGGGCATCGATACTGGGTATCTGATAGCCTTTTAAAAGTTTAATGTAATTTGCTCTTTCATACATACTCGGATCTTCAACATTCATTTGGCTCATTTTGCCTTGCCACTGTTTTATGCTGTCAAATTTTCGAGCATTCATCCATGATTTTACTTCATCGAGCATATGGGTAATAAAAGGGATTCCATGCTTTAGCAGTGCCGAAGCGGTCATTGTGCAGTCCGCACCGGCCAATAAATACTTAATAATTTCTTTGGAACTACCGACCCCCGTTGTAGCTGCCAACGAAGTGTCGAGCCTTCCATATAAGATGGCCAACCATTGAAAAGGCAAACGGATTTCACCGGGAGAACTAAGTTGTAAGGCATGACTAATACTCATGTCTTCGATATCAAAGTCAGGCTCATAAAACCGATTGAAAAGCACCAGTGCATCGGCACCGGCCTCCACCAATTTCTTCGCCATGTTTGCCATGGAACTGAAATAGGGATTTAATTTAACGGCCACTGGAATGGTCACTGATTTTTTCAGTAGTGTGACAATTTCCAGATATTTCTCCTCGACCTCACGACCACCTAAATCCAAATCGGTAGGTATATAGTAAATATTCACTTCCAAGCCCTTTGCACCTGCTTGCTGGATATGTTTTGCGTAATCAATCCAACCGGAATTGGTAGTACCATTTAAACTACCGATGATGGGTATTTCGACCTTTTTGGAGGCCTCTTCAATGATATGCAAATAGTCATCAATTCCGACCTTATATTCGTTTACATTAGGAAAATAACTCAGTGCTTCGGGCGAGCTAAAAGTACTTTGTTCGAGTATTTCCTCATACATGGCTTCTTCACTGCGAATCTGTTCTTAAAAAAGAGAGAACATGACTACTGCTCCGGCACCAGCTTTTTCCATCTCGATGATATTCTCCACTTTTTCAGACAATGGGCTGGCAGAAACCACAATCGGGGATTTTAAGGAAAGCCCCATATATTCCACTTCTAAATTCATAGTTGGTTGTTTACGTTGCTATTTAATGTACAGGTGTAAATCCGGAAGCTGGTGTCTCCGCCATTCTTTCATAGGTTTCCCACCTCAATTTGACCATTTCTTTAGCAAGTAGCATAAGACGTTCAGCTTCAGCAGGATTCGTTTTTGTCAATATTTTATAACGCATCTCGTTGTAAGCATAATCATCCAATTGCTTTCTTGGTCCCGGCGAATCGAGGACAAATGGATTACGCATCGATTTTCTTAATTCCGGATTATATCGCAAAAGAGGCCAGTAAGCGGACTCTACCGCCAATTTCTGTTGATGCATTCCTGCTTCCATGGGTATACCGTGGGCAATACAATGACTATAGGCCAGGATCAGAGATGGCCCAGGATAGGCTTCTGCCTCCCGCATGGCCAAAAGCGTTTGTTGTGGATTAGCACCCATAGCGATCTGAGCCACGTATACATTTCCATAAGAGATCGCTTGTAAGGCCAAATCCTTTTTACCTACAGCCTTCCCACCATAAGCAAATTTGGCAGTGGCTGCCGTTGGCGTTGCTTTTGACATCTGCCCGCCGGTGTTGGAATACACTTCTGTATCAAGCACAAGAATATTGATATCTCTTCCGCTTGCCAATGCATGATCTACACCGGCAGAACCAATATCATAGGCCCAGCCATCTCCTCCGATCAACCAAACACTCCTTCGTACCAAATGATCCACAACCGAAAGCAATTCGCGGGCTGCTGCACTATCCAACTTTAATAATTGACCCTTCAGGGTGCCAACTCGCTCTCGTTGTGTTCGAATCTGGGATTCCGTTTTCTGAGGGGCTGTTAGGATTGCTTCGACGAGACCAGGATCCAATTCATTCGTAAACTTTTTCAGTAAGGAGATATCCATTTCACTCTGTTTGTCAACGGCGACTCGCATACCAAGTCCAAATTCAGCATTGTCTTCGAAAAGTGAATTAGACCATGCCGGTCCCCGTCCTTCGGCATTTTTACTCCATGGTGTAGTTGGTAAATTCCCTCCATAGATAGATGAACAGCCCGTAGCGTTTGCTATGACAAGCCGATCACCAAATAACCTGGATAAGAGACTTAGATATGGTGTTTCACCACATCCAGAGCAAGCTCCCGAAAATTCGAATAAAGGCTCTAAAAACTGGCTACCCCGAACTGAAGAAAAATCCACTTTTGACCGGTCATTCCAGGGTATGGCTTCAAAATAGCGGGAAGACTCTTGTGATTCTTTACGAATCTCTTCGGTATTCGGCGCCATATTGATTGCTCGCTTACCACTTTCAACCGGACTTTTCACCGGACAGGCATCTACACATAAAGTACAACCGGTACAATCTTCGGTGTAGATTTGTAATGTATAATTTGTCTGTGGAAATCCCCGGGCATTTATCGGTGCAGATTTAAGGGTTTCTGGTGTGTCATCAAGCCATTTTTCATGATAAAATTTTGCCCGGATAACTCCATGAGGACAGACAAAACTACAATTACCGCACTGGATACATAAATCTGGCTCCCAGACCGGGACCTGATCGGCAATATTTCGCTTTTCCCATTTAGTCGTACCACTTGGATAGGTACCATCAATAGGTAATGCACTGACTGGCAATTGGTCTCCAAGACCATCCATCATCGGTATGGTGACACCTTTGACAAACTCCGGTATCCCGTTAGCTCTTTCAGCTACTTTCTCTTCAACACCTAACGTTTTTTCCGGGACCTGTACCTCGTTAAGATTTTCAAGGGTCGTGTCTACTGCTAAAAAGTTTCGCTCAATAACTGGCCTTCCCTTGGTGAAATATGTTTTTTCAATGGCTTTTTTAATATGAGCTATAGCCTCATCACGAGGTAATACGCCAGACAAGGCAAAAAAGCAGGTCTGCATGATGGTGTTAATTCTTCGTCCCATCTGCGTTTTCGCAGCAACCGACAATGCATCAATCACATAAAACCTTAATTTCTTTTCAATAATTTTCTGTTGTACAGCAACGGGAATATTTTCCCAGACTTCATCAGGTCCATATGGACTATTTAGAAGAAATACGGCGTTGTTCTCTGCATATTTCAGCAGATCGATTTTTTCCAGAAAATTAAATTGATGGCATGCGATAAAATTAGCCTGCTCAATTAAATAGGGAGCATGGATTGGCTCCGGTCCAAAGCGTAGATGGGAAATAGTTTTCGACCCGGATTTTTTAGAGTCATAGACAAAATATCCCTGAGCAAATAAATCGGTATTTTCTCCAATAATTTTAATTGAATTTTTATTGGCACCGACCGTACCATCTGATCCTAATCCAAAAAATAAAGCCCTGGTAACTTTCTCCTTTTCAATGGAAAAATCTGCATCATAGGGCAAGCTGGTGTGTGTCACATCATCTTCAATACCGATGGTAAAGTGATTGCGCAATTGCTCCTTCTGCAGATGATCATATATTCCCTTAACCATGGCGGGAGTAAACTCTTTGGACCCCAACCCATAACGGCCTCCTACAATTTTTACATCTATAGGTTTAGCTGTGGCAGCTCCTTTTTCAAAATAAGAATTGACTACATCCAGATAAAGCGGTTCACCGGTTGCCCCGATTTCTTTGGTACGATCTAATACGGCAATTCTCTTGACAGAGGCAGGTAATTTCTCGAAAAAATAATCGCTCGGAAACGGACGGAAAAGCCGTACCTGCAACACACCTACTTTTCGCCCATTCTCATTAAGGTATTTTACGGTTTCTTTTACGGTCTCTACTCCGCTACCCATAAGAATAATCACTTCTTCCGCATCAGGAGCTCCGAGATAGTCAAAGAGGTTATACCTTCTACCGGTAAGCGCTGCAAATTTATCCATCATCTCCTGAACGATGGCTGGTGTAGCATTATAAAAGGCATTTACCGTTTCTCGCCCCTGAAAATAGACATCTGGGTTTTGAGCAGTTCCCCTGATGAAAGGATGATCAGGACTAAGTGCTCGTTGCCGGTGGGCATAGACGAGATTATCGTCAATCATTTCGCGAATGATATGATCGGAGATGATCTCTATTTTACCAATTTCATGTGAAGTCCGGAAACCATCAAAGAAATGGATGAAGGGTATTCTCGACCGCAATGTTGCAGCCTGACAAATCAAAGCCATATCATGCGCTTCCTGGACACTTGCAGAAGCAACCATGGCTAAGCCGGTAGTTCTGGCTGCCATAACATCCGTATGATCGCCAAAGATTGACAAAGCCTGTGCAGCTAAGGAGCGTGCTGCGACATGAAAAACGGCAGGAGTCAATTCACCGGCGATTTTATACATATTCGGCAGCATCAGCATCAGACCCTGTGAGGCGGTAAAGGTAGTGGTCATCGCCCCCGCTTGCAATGAACCATGAACAGCCCCGGCTGCTCCTCCCTCGCTCTGCATCTCGACTACCTGCGGTATATTTCCCCAAATGTTGGTAATACCCTTTGCCGACCAAACATCAGCATGTTCGGCCATAGGTGAAGAAGGTGTGATTGGATAAATAGCACAGACTTCATTGACACGATAGGCAACATAGGCGGCAGCCTCATTACCATCCATCATGATAAATTTTTTCTCTTTCATAGTCAATTCAGATATTAGAATTTGCAGATTCATTTACCATCTCTATGGCATGGCAAGGACATTGTTCGAAACAAACGGCACAACCCGTGCATAAATCATAATTAAACTTGTATTTTTTACCCGGCCCCAATTTTATAATGGCATCCTCGGGACATGAACCATAACAAGCATCACATTCAAAACAATTACCACAGGATAAACAACGACTGGCTTCATAAATAGCCTCATTGGTGTCTAGGCCGGAAATGATCTCAGCAAAATTTTCGACCCGGTCCGTCACTGCCAATTCACCCTGTGCACTTTTGGGAGCCTGGGTATTATACCAGATATGAAGTTTCTCGAATTCAATGATCTCTTTGGAGCCCGTCTTTTGATATTCCGTTGTTCTTAAAAAGGCATCAATATTTCTTGCCGCTTTCTTACCATGCCCTGTAGCAATGGTAACCGATCGCTGGTCAGGTACCATATCACCTCCGGCAAAGATGCCAGGATAACCAGACATCATATCTGTGCCCACTTTTAAGGTACCATCCCGGTTAAATTCAAGACCTGGTACCGCTCTGAGAAAGTCCGTGTCTGTATCTTGTCCCAGTGCCAGAATTAATGAATCAGCCTCCAGTGTTTCGTATTTTCCCGTTGCTTGTGGTCTTCCATTTTCGTCAATCTCCATTTCTTCTACCGTGAATGTGGATTGATCGATGGACTTAATTGTTCTTAGCCAATTAATTTTAATACCCTCTGCCAATGTTTCATCCGCTTCAAAGTCATGCGCCGGCATGTGCTCGCGGTCTCTGCGGTAAATGACCAGCGGTTCATACCCCAATCGCTTGGCCGTCCTGGCAGCATCCATGGCTGTATTTCCACCACCATAAATGGCAACTTTGCGGCCTAACTTCGGTCTATTACCCTCTTCCACATCTTTTAAAAAGGCGATGGCATCAAGTATTTTTCCAGCTTCTCGTTGCGGGATCTCAATCTTCTTACTAATGTGAGCGCCAATGGCAATAAAAACAGCATCAAACCCCCCATTTTCCTTCTCGTAAAGCACGTCAGATACTTTGTGATTGAAGGAAAATTCAACACCCATATCCCTAATTTGCCTGACCTCGTTGTCGAGTACCTCTCTGGGAAGTCTATAAGCTGGTATTCCAAAATGCATCATGCCTCCAGCGACCGGTCCTGCCTCAAATACATGAACTTTATGACCCAATTTGCAAAGATGATAGGCAGCAGATAATCCACTTGGGCCAGCCCCAATCACCATAACCTTTTTACCAGAAGATTTCGCATCTACCCGGTGATGCCAACCTCTCTCCAGGGCTAAATCACCAAGATATCGCTCAACGGCGTGAATGCTGACCGTACTGTCCAATTGTAATCGATTACAACTGTTTTCACAGGGGTGGTAACAGACGCGCCCATGGATGGCAGGCAAAGGATTATTACGGGTCAATTCTCTCCAGGCTTCTTCCATCTTTCCCTCGCGCACCAAAGCCAACCAAGCTTGAATATT
>JAGQWV010000033.1 GCA_020437045.1 Saprospiraceae bacterium
GTGATGGAATACAGCAAATAAATGAATTTGAGATAGCTCCCTTCGCTGAACAAGCAGAATACGTCCGGATCACGGTTTTAACAAATGACTTTATTGCCACAAATAATGTAACATTCAATCAGAGCTTTAACCTGGATCCACGGCGGTCTCTAAAAAATAAAGAAGCCTTTTTTGGAAGGTGGTCCGATCATTGTTCTGTGCGCATACTTCGCAAAAACTTACAAAATTCCGGTGTTTCCATCTGGAGCCCTTTTACCCTAAATGTTGCTGATAGTGCTTTGGTATCTATTAGTGCTCAGCTCCGGAATGTATTGTACTTCAACAGAAGCAATCCCAAATACGACCTGCAATATGAGTGGAATGATTTTCGAAATCGCTTTGTACTGACAACAGGATATGAGAGTAAACAACTCTTTCGCCATATCCTTAGATCCCGGATGAACTTTCATCAGGAATTTAGTGGCTTGCTGAGTTTGATTTCTGAACTAAACAATCAAGACAGTGAAAATTTTGATAACAAAGATTTCAAAATTCAGAGTTATGAAATACAACCAGAATTGAACTGGCAGCCCTCCACTTCTTTTCGACTAACTACCAAGTATCGATATGCTGATAAACAAAATCAATTAAATGAAGGTAAAGACCGGGCTTCTATCCATGACTTAAAATCAGAGGCAACGATCAGCAAGGTGAGTACTTCTTCTCTTCGGGGTAGTCTATCGTTGGTCCTTATTGAATATCAGGGTCCAAGAAATGGTAGCCTTGAGTTTGCTATGTTGAATGGTTTAAAGAATGGGACAAATTGGATCTGGGGCATTGGATTTGATCGAAGACTGGCCAACAACATACGCCTCAATCTATCCTATGATGGTCGAAAAAGTGGTAGTGCCAGAGTGGTACATACCGCGAGAGCTCAGGTATCTGCTTTCTTTTGAAATGGAAGATCAGCACCGTCCTAACCCTCTTATTGTCAACGCAATTTTGTTAAGAAAGATTCATGTCAAAAATTTTAGCTATATCTTTCGTCAGAATTGAAATAATACATCGTAACATGCATAAGCTGAAGGCTGCACTATTGTTTTTGGGTTTTCTGTCATCGCTGGTCTCTTACGGACAGGATTGGACTAGTGTAGATCCAGCATCGGTTTCTCAGAAATTGGGTCAGCGTGTAATGCCGAAGCAGTATCAACTTCTGCAGACTCACCTGGCGTCGATGAGTGCTGCATTATCCACCGGCAAGATAGATTTGGTAATGCCTGATGGTGAAGTAGCAAGTTTCGATGTATCCAATTCTTCAAATTTTGCCGAAGGACTACAACGTAGATTCCCTGAGATTCGGACCTACCTATTACAAAGCCAGAGCCATAAGGATATCACCGGGCGACTGGATATTACCCCTCATGGTATGCATGCCGTATTAAAACATCCCAAGGGTGAAATTTACCTTGATCCTTATCAGGAAGGGAATGACCAATACTTTTTAGTCTACTATACCAGGGACTACCGAGTTGCTCCCGAGATTATGAAGATATACAATAAACATGAGCATCATTTTTTGCAAAATGAGGCTGGCTTTATAGATCAAAAACCAGTGCGATCACCCTTTGCCCGGGAGCTGGAAGATCAGGTTTCGTTACGAACTTACCGAATTGCCATCTGTGCCACTGGTGAATATACTTCCAATCACAATGGGACCGTAGAAGGCACCCTTGCGGCGATAAATACAGCGCTCAATCGTATTAATTTTGTCATGGAGAGTGAATTGGCCATTCATCTGCAGTTAATCGAAAACAACGATCAGTTGATATTTTTTGACGGCACCAGCGATCCGTTTTCCGATGGTAATCCCAGTCAGATGGCTTTGGAAAATAATAACTACCTCGTTGCCAATCTCGGTACAGCAAATTATGATGTGGGACATGTGTTTGGATCGACATGCAACTCCGTCGTGGGTGTTTCTGGTGGGGTGGGAATCGTGTGTACCGGTATGAAGGGTTTTGGTGCTTCCTGCGAAATCTCCACCAGTGATCGTTTTTATATTGGAATTGTGTGCCATGAACTGGGCCATCAATTTGGTGCCCAGCATACCTGGAATAATTGTCCACCGGCTCCTGATGGTCAATTCAATGGTTCTACCGCGTTTGAGCCTGGAAGTGGAAGCACGATTATGTCATATGCCGGATCATGCGGTAATCAAAATGTAGCGTTTGACTCTGATAATTACTACCATAGCAACTCCATACAAGCCATTAAAAATTATATTATGACCGGTGGTAATTGCGCTGAGATCAGTATTACCGAAAATCACGATCCAGTGGTATCGGTTAATCTGGAAGGTGGTTTTTATATTCCGGTCAGTACACCTTTCAAGCTGACAGCTAGCGGCTCGGATTTGGACGGTGATACCGTTTATTATAATTGGGAGCAATTTGATGCCGGAGTTGGAGCTGCTAGTTTAAGTCCTATCGAGGATCCGAAGGGAGACGCTCCCATATTTCGATCCCTACCGCCTTCTACATCGCCTACCCGTTATTTACCAGCGTTAAATAAAATTCTTTCAGGCAATTTTGACAACAGCGAAGTTCTACCAACCTACGACCGAAAACTGACTTTTAGAGTGACTGGCCGTGATCAGAAAGAAGGGGGTGGTGGAGTAAGTTGGGATGAAGTAATTTTTCGGGCAACGCAATCAGCGGGTCCCTTTCAGATAATAGATTCAAGTATCCCTGACACCTTATTTGCCGGTGCTTATCATGAATTTCAATGGGATGTTGCCAATACGCAGTTATTTCCGGTCAATTGTCAGGTGGTAGATATTAAATTATCTGTTGACGGAGGTCTAACGTATCCTTACCTTTTGAGTTCGAATACTCCCAATGACGGGAGAGAATATATCCTTATTCCCGATTTGGTAGCTGATCAAGCACGCATTATGGTGGAAGCTGCGGACAACATATTCTTTGATATCAATGATAGCATTCTGAATATCCAGCCTAATCTGGAAGCCGGCTATGCACTTGATGTCACACCCCATATTCAAGATGTATGCATTCCATCGACTGTTTCTTTAGCCATAAATTCTTTTCCCACCGGCTCTTTTACGGATAGTGTGTATCTGATTGATGCCGATTTGCCTGAAGAGGTGAACATCATTAGCCCTCGAAGTTTTAGACCTGGGGATCCGGCTACTATTGAGTTGGACCTCAGTCAGGTGACGACAGCTATGGATTTTGAAGCGATTTTTCATTTTACATCGGCCGTGGGTGATACGCTCACCCGAAACATCGGAATTAGGACGATATCCAGTGATTTCGGAGATCTCGCACTGAGGCAACCGCTGCAGGGTGCTTCTTCGGTCAGTCAGCGACCTACGTTTATTTGGCAAGGTAGTGCCAACGCCGACGCCTATCGACTGGAAGTTGATAGCTCACCCGCGTTTGACAATCCAATCGTATCGGAAGTGAGTGAAATTACTTCAGTCGTGCTCAATGATCTTTTGGATGAAAACACGCTTTATTATTGGCGAGTCCGACCTGAGAACGCATGTGGACCAGGTATTTACTCGACCATTTATGCCTTTCATACGATCAATTTGTCTTGTCAACAATATGTTGCTACCGATGTGCCCAAGACCCTCAGCCAAAGTGCTATTGTACAGGCCCAATCTGTTCTGGAAGTGGCCAATAGTGGTGAAATCAGTGATGTGAACATCTTGTCGATCAGCGGTTCTCATGCAGCATTTGGTGACTTGATCTTTAGCCTCATTTCCCCTCTAGGTACAGAGGTCACCCTGGTACGCAAACAATGTGGGTTTACCACCAAAGTCTTTGATCTAGGTTTTGATGATGAAGCACAAGACACATTTAATTGTCTCACCTCATTTAATGGTACCGTTTTTAAACCTCTGCAGCCGTTGAGTAAACTTAATGGTGAGTCTGTGGAGGGTTCCTGGAAATTACAGATAGCAGATTCTGTGGCCGGTAGTGGAGGCAGGATTGATGGGTGGACGTTAGAACTATGCGGCAGCCTCTCGCCGGAAGAACCAACCCTCGAGAGGCTGGATACATTTTTTGCGCAGTATGCTGGACTGACCACCCTAAGCGATAATGTATTATTGGTTTCTGATAATGTGGTTGGTTCCGATCAACTGATTTTCACCCTGGTCACAGTGCCCTTGCATGGCGCTGTACAACTGAATCAAATGCCGTTAAATACCGGGAGCCAGTTTTCGCAATCAGATCTGAGCGCAGGCAATCTAACGTACACTCACAATGGTACGGATAGCCTTCCCGACAGTCTCATTGTTACTGTTGTCAATGGAGAGGGAGCCTGGTTAGGCCCACTCACGTTGCCCATAAAAATTGTGAGAGAGGTCGTGGGCACAAAAGATATTCAGCTGCAGGGTTTTAGTACTTACCCCAATCCCGTAAACAATGTACTGAACCTTGAAAATCGGTTGAACTACCAGGGTGAAGCAGAAATACGAATTGTTGGAATGGACGGATCCATAAAATTGCACCAGCGAATAATCCTGGATCCACAAATCTCGGTACATGTGCAAGACTTAGTCAGTGGAATCTATGCGATGCAGGTCTCCACACAGCATGGAGTTGCTAACCTTAAATTCGTCAAGCTTTAGTAGTGAGCTTAGAGATCGAGCTCGATCGTATCACCTATCTTCAGCTCTGAATCGTCATCGTCATCCTGTTCGTGGTCTTCTCCCTCATTTATTTCTTTGATGCCGCGTATCATCTTGGTAGCCAGGCGGTTGCCAATGGCTTTCCATCCCTTGATATCAATGAAGTCATCAAGCTCGATGGTCCAATATTCCTTCTTGTTTTTTTCCAAAAGGTAGTACTCTACTTCTATCCCTGTTTTGGTGGTTGCATATAAAAGCTTTGATCTATTGTGCTCCTTGATGAAGAACATTTTTTCATTGAGCGTGGAGGTTTCAATTTTGAAACGTTTGACCATTGTCCAATCCTTTTCGCCATCATAATGTATAGCGGTAATCACCGAATCCTCATCAAGCTTGGCTACATGCAGTAGTAGTTTGGTTTCAATTTTGAGAATTGGATCGGGATTATGCAAAATGTAGTTGCCGTCACTGTAGAGGGCAATGATCAAATCACCGGTATCAAAAGCTCCAAGATAGATACCCCGTTGATCCGTATTAATTCTGCCACTTACTTCATCTACCCACAATTTTACTGCTCCCAGGGTGGACTGTCCAACCTCCAGCTGCTCAATTTTTCGCACCGGATAACGGCTGACAATATTACCCTGCGAATTTCTGCCCTTGATATCCAGATGATCAAAATCGAATTCAAAAACTTTGATTTTCGCCCGGCAATTTGGCGATAACGTGATTCTAACTAATTCAGATTCACCATTCGGATTTGCAGTGAGATATAGTACTTTCGAACCTTTCGAACCTTTAGTAAGGTCGTAGTCTTTGTCGCGCGTGATGGCTTTTACGTTAAAGCGCTTGCCCATTGCTCTTCCTGACTCACCATCGAGATAAATCAGGTTGTATGTTGTTCGATCGTCACCCTTTTTCCACACATCCACGTGCAGAATATTTTCCCCCATGAATACCTTGTCGCCGATTTTTGACACTTTAAATGTGCCATCTTTTTTGAAGGCTATGATGTCGTCAAGATCCGAGCATTCTCTGATTTCCTGATCTTTCTTAAGACCCCAGCCGATAAAACCTTCCTTTAGATTTGCATACAATTTGACATTATTGGCGGCCACTTGCACGACATCAATTTGCTCGAATGAGGTGATTTCGGTGCGTCTGGGATATTTCGATCCGTATCGCTCATACAAGTCCTCGAAATAAGTGATTGCAAATTCAGTTAAATGCTGCAAGTCATGTAAGGTCTGAGCAATATCTGATTCCAATTGGAGGATATGCTCATCCGCTTTAAAAGTGTTGAACTTAGAAATCCTCTTGATTTTGATTTCGGTCAATCTCAAGATGTCTTCTTCCGTAAAAGGCCGCATCAGTTGGATACGGGTATCAACTGCTTTTAATTTTTCATCCGGATCAGCGATATATCTACGCATCTCCCTGTCGATGGTTTCGAGCATGGCCTCCCAGGTTTCGCACTCTTCGATATCATGATATACCCGGTTTTCGATGAATATTTTTTCAAGGCTGGCATTGTGCCATTTTTGCTCCAGGTCAGCTTTTTTAATCTCCAGTTCTTGTCGCAGAAGATCTTTTGTATGTTCGGTCGACATTCTTAAGATCTCATTGACCGAAAGAAATTCCGGTCTATTATCGACAATTACACAAGCATTGGGAGAGACAGACACAGAGCAATTGGTAAAAGCGTAAAGCGCATCGATGGTCAGATCCGGTGAGGTGCCCGCCACCAGATCAATAAGTATCTCCACATCCTGGGCGGTGTTATCTACGATCTTTTTTATTTTGATTTTTCCCTTGTCATTGGCTTTAACGATGCTTTCGATCAGCGAACTGGTGGTTACACCATATGGCAACTCCGTAATGACCAGAGTATTTTTATCCCGTTTTTCGATTTTCGACCGGATCAAAATTTTACCTCCGCGCTTTCCATTATTATATTCTGATACATCAATAGAGCCGCCGGTGTCAAAGTCCGGATAAATGGTAAATTTTTTATCCTCCAGAATTTTTATAGAGGCCTTAATAAGCTCTCCAATATTATGGGGTAAGATCTTCGTGGACAGCCCTACGGCAATTCCTTCCACTCCTTGCGCCAGAAGGAGGGGAAATTTCATCGGAAGGTTGATAGGCTCCTGTTTTCTACCATCGTAAGACAACTGCCATTCGGTAGTGTCTTTGTTGAAGGCCACGTCCAGAGCAAATTTGGTCAATCGTGCTTCGATGTACCGGGCTGCCGCGGCCGAGTCGCCAGTTCTGGTATCACCCCAGTTTCCCTGAGGGTCGATGAGAAGATCATGCTGGCCTAATTTGACGAGTGCATCACCGATGGCAGCATCTCCGTGCGGATGATATTGCATCGTTTGCCCGATGATGTTGGCTACTTTGTGAAACCGTCCATCATCCATTTCTTTCATGGCATGTAATATTCTTCTCTGTACTGGTTTGAGACCATCCTCAATACTCGGTACGGCACGCTCCAGGATTACATAGGATGCATAATCCAGAAAATAATTTTCATACATTCCTTTAAGAGAATGTACTGAACCATTGGAATCACCTGAGGTGACGTCTAATTTATCTTTGCTGCCCATAAATCTTTTAGGATCAAAAGGTTTGCTATCTCCGCTGCGTTGGCACAATTCTGATTTATGAAATAGCGCCAGGTGTAATTAAATAATCATGGCAAAAGTGCTAACAAATTTAAAATTAGCCGCTAACATATAATAACTTGTTATCATGGTTTTTGCCACGTTCGTTACGATTATCCAGCTATTTTGTTGATTTTCAGCAAGAAAAATAGTTAGCTAATTGTTAAAAGCAGCCAATGGATTTCTTAAAGCGTTTTGAAAGAGCTAACTTGAGCTTCGGATCGTAAGTAATCTTGCATGGATTTTGTATTGAAAATCGAACACGAAGAGCATGATTTCATTGCTGCCTGTGTGCGCCAGGAAAAATGGGCACAAAAGCAGCTATATATGGATCATTACAGTACCATGATGGGTGT
>JAGQWV010000034.1 GCA_020437045.1 Saprospiraceae bacterium
CGGCAAGGATGTGAAGATGGGTTTAATGCAGGCAGACACAATCCTCGAGACTGATGCATACACTACTTCAATCCTTAGAAAATATCTTTCTATCATCCCTGAAAAAGGAGGTTTTGTATCGCTCTTCAATGGGAAGGATCTTTCTGGCTGGCAGGGTTTGGTTGAAAATCCAATTGCCCGCGACACCATGTTTCGAGTCGAATTAAAAAACAAACAAATTGAAGCTGATGCCAAAATGGCTCAGAACTGGAAGGTTGAAAATGGATTAATCACCTTTTTTGGAGATGGTTTCGACAATCTTTGTTCTGAGGACTCATACCGCGATTTTGAACTATTGGTAGATTGGAAAATAACGAAGAACGGAGATAGCGGTATTTATCTCCGGGGTTCTCCTCAGGTACAGATATGGGATACTTCAATGACTGGAGAAGGAGCACAGGTCGGTTCAGGAGGTTTGTATAATAATCAGGAGCACGAAAACAAACCATTGACCGTTGCCGATAATCCGGTCGGTGAGTGGAACACTTTCCGCATCATCATGATCGAGGATAAAGTGACTGTTTATTTAAATGGTGTCCTTGTCACTGACAATGTCACTCTAGAAAATTATTGGAATCGAGAACTTCCAATATTCCGCACGGGTCCCGTCGAACTGCAGGCTCACGGCACAAATCTACAGTTCCGCGATATCTATATTCAAGAAATCAACAGTGCTCCTGACCTTAGTAAGAGAGAACAGGAAGAAGGCTACCAGACTATATTTAATGGAATCAACCTGGATGGGTGGGTTGGCAACAAAACAGACTATGTTGTAAAAGACGGTGAATTAGTCATCTACCCAGGTGGCAGTGGTGGCCACGGAAATCTTTATACGGAGAAAGAATATGACAATTTTACCATCAGATTTGAGTTTAAACTAACTCCTGGTGCTAATAACGGGCTAGGAATTCATGCCCCACTCGAAGGGGATGCAGCTTACGTTGGAAAAGAGATTCAGATTCTTGATAATTCTTCACCAATTTATGCCAATCTGAAAGAATATCAATATCATGGATCCGTATATGGATTGGTGCCCGCACTCAAGGGAGCATTAAACCCTGTCGGAGAGTGGAATTCGGAAGAAGTGCGTGTCAAGGGTAATCAAATCTGGGTTATTGTCAATAACAAACGCATTGTTTTTGATGATTTAGATAATGCCACCCGTGATGGCACCCTGGATGGCAAAGAACATCCAGGTCTCAAGCGATTAAAGGGGCATATAGGCTTTTTAGGGCATGGATCGGAAGTCCATTTTCGAAATATCCGGATCAAAGAAGGAGATTAAAACTCATTCCAACGTCGACCTAAATTCCAACGGATACCGGATCCGATGTAGGTGTTTTTAAGATCCCTGCTTGTGATTGCACTGGTCTTATTGCGATACTGGTAAAACAAATCGATGAAGAGCCCGTGTTTAAGTTGATAACTCAGATCAAAGCCTACCATGCTGATGTCAGCGCGAATACCCTGGAGTACTTCGTTATTATAGTCCTGCACTCGCTCGTCGTTTGGAAGCAAAATATTGGACCCGTAATCCAGCGAGTCGATATCCTCCCCAGAATGCATAGATAGTGCCCGGAAGGTGATAAACCAGTCTGGGGCAGGTTGATACATTATTCGCAAAATTCCTTCGCGAAAATTCGCTCCCAGAGGATGTGCCAACGGCTGATTATAGTGACTATAGTTTGCCACACCGGTATTGTGCGAGTAGGTATAAGGACGGGCTACGTTATATTCCACCTGCGCGTCCAGATGGGAGATGCCAAAAAGATTAAAAGATTTCAATCCCAACTGCAATGCATATTTGTTGGCCCACCAACCACTTTTTGCTTTTATTTCACTGATTTTGAATTCGTCCAGGATAAATTGTCCGTAGAATGAGAATTTATTCCAGAAGTTATATTTAAGATCAAGCCCCAATAAAACATTATCCGGACTGCCTATTGCTCCTTCGACGGTACGGTACAAAATAACGGGATTCAGATATTGCAACTCGAATTGATTCTCCCGGGCAAACACGACAGACTCAAATAATCCCAGGTAAAAGTTTTTAAATATCTCCAGGCTTAAATAATGAGCAGCAAAATATTTCTTCGGTAGAAGTTGATCACCAGCCAGTTTACGGTTCTGCAATAACTCTCCAAAAATATTTTGATAATGAAATCTCCATATTCGGGTATTAAGCTTCAAATAAAAATAATCAGTACTAAAATCCGAAAGAAAAAGCGACCGGATGCCGTTACCAAGAAAATGACGGCCATGTCCTAGTTCAATTTGTACATGTTTAGAAATATTGGTGCCCACATAAGCATTTGCCAGGAGAAAATCCACTCCATTGTCAATATTAAAAATGCTAC
>JAGQWV010000035.1 GCA_020437045.1 Saprospiraceae bacterium
AGTTCTTTAGATGCTTTTTACCTTGTTCCTTGTGTATTGACTCGGGTTTTTCGGGCAGGTTACCAAAATTCACAGCTATGTTTTTCTGCACTAGTTCGCCGTTACGAACCAAGTCTAACTGCACTTCCATGCCGGAGGCTACTTTTGAGGTGAGGATATAACGCACTTTTTCTCCGGATTCAAAAGCTTCAAAATAGTGACTGGTTCCCCAAAAGGATGACTTTTTAGATACCAATTGTCCATTGAGGTAAACGGTTTCCTCTCCCGCCCAACTATTGTGAAATTCGATGCGGTTGTTTTCTTCAATAATAACTTTATACTGCATGATGATGATTCGTAAGGGGGCAGAAAACTTTCAACTCAATCATCAATTGCCTGCGCGGTAAGAATCCTGAATTTCCATCTTGTTTGATCTCCTACCGGTCCCTGTGTTTGTTTCATAATAACACCTATGAGCTCCTCATCGGGATCGGCAAAATATTGCGTATTAAAATAGCCACCCCAGTCAAAGGTACCTTCGGATCCATTACCACCTTTTGCTGCACCATCAGGAGTTGTTAGGCCGAAAGCCAGTCCATAGCTTCGATCATCGCCCAGCAGATCACCCACCTGGCCACTTAATATTGCCTGAATCGTCGTTCGACTAAGGATCCGGACGCCATTCATAGCACCGCCATTGAGATACATTTGCAGAAAGGTAGCATAATCCTTTGCAGTACTGGAAAGACCGGCACCTCCGGAATAAAATGTCATCGCACCTTTCTTTGGATAGTCGGTATCATAGAAAGTGACCGGATATTGTTGCCATTGCCCTTCCTGCCATTGTTGTACGGCTACCAACCGATCAGATTTATTCTCAGGTAAATAGAAATAGGTGTCATGCATTCCCAGTGGTTGGAATAATCTTTTTTGCAGAAAGTCACTAAAGCTCATACCGGAAATCACCTCAATAAAATAGCCAAGGACATCAAGACCTTCACTATAGGTGAATTTTTCACCTGGATTATGGTGCAATGGCAGTTTTGCCAATTTCAATACGCTTTCTTTAATCGTTATGGGTTTGGTTGTAAAGAGATCGGTGACGCCTGCCTTACCATAGATCATTTTAAAGCGCTCATCTCCATCAATGATCCCATAGCCCAGTCCGGAAGTGTGTGTCAGTAAATGTCGAATAGTAATTTCTTTGTCAGCAGGAACGGTGGTATAGGTGGTATCACTATAACGAAATCCAGATAAAACCTGTGGTTCCTTAAATTCGGGAATGTATTTGGATATAGGATCATCTAATTGAAATCGACCTTCCTCCCAAAGCATCATGACGGCCGTAGAAGTGATGGCTTTACTTTGAGATGCAATCCGGAAAATATCATCTTTTTCCAATGCTTCTCCATTCGGTTTAGACTGTCCAAAAGCCTTATAATATACGATTTTACCTTTGCGGGCAACCAGAGCTACAATGCCCGGGATTTCGTGATCTTTAACCGCATCTTCACACATCTTTTCTATTCTGGCTATCCGTTCGCCAGACATCCCTACAGACTCCGGTGTGCCCTCCGTTAATCCCGGAGATTTCGACATGGTGGCAGTCTGCGCGGACAAATAGGTTGCACTTAGAGAAAAAATCGCGCAGAGATATAATGAAAGAAGCTTTTTGGATTTCATGACAAAGAAGATCATTTGCAAATCAATGCCGCAAAATAATTAATAGTATTCAATTTTCCCGACTTGTATTTTCATGGCTGGAATAGTGTGACCTGTCGGCTTTAACGCTTCCTTTAGATAAATTGTTGAAAAAGAAGCGTTGCACATTATTAATTTTGCAATCGATTTGGTTGATCTGCGTTTGATTAACGAATCTCTTAATCATTCATCCTAAATTTTATTAGCATTGAGAAGAAACCATAGACAATTTGCTGCCAAATTTGGTGTTTCTGTAAGCAGGAAATTGGTCTTGCTCTTGTTTCTGGTTTCCTACTCATTTTTTAGCTGGGCGAAAGCTCCGGAGTTCTCCTCCCAGGATGAAGAAAAAGTTCCACCAAGAATCATCCGGACCTGTTGTTCTTTTGGATCTGATCTTAAGATGGTTGGACTGCCTATGGTTAAGGTGACCCAAATAACCAGTCTTGATCAGCTTGGCGAACATAAATATCTGGGTAGCGCTGATGAAGGCAATGGAATTATTTACACCGCCAAAGGTGGGTTTATTGATCTTGGACACTTACGTGATCAGGCTGACTGGACCGCATACCTGTACCTTAAAATTACCGAATCTAATGGGCAGCAAGACGTTCGAATTCCCTTGCGATATGAAGGAGGAGTTAAGACATTGTATCTAAACCTGAGCGATAAGCTCAGTGACGATGATGCGCAATTATTAGCAGGGGCGATGGCTTATGATATATCCGTTTGGCATGAGATTGCCACCTGGTTTGGATCCTCTATGATTCCAATGATACCAGAACGGTACTCCAGCTTTTCCATTGAGGACGCTTATTCGAATGTCACGGGTATCACCCTGGGCATAGAGGCGCTTAAAAGTGATTTGCCGTACGACATGGCCATGACAGAAATTATCAATAATCGTCTTGATCAGCTGGGGGCAGTCAAGACCTTGGATGATACCTATAATGCAATGGAGGCGGTCAAAGATGTATGGTGGACACGAGAACGAAAACTACCAACCAGGAAGGTCCTATTGCAAAGGGATTTACAAGTTTATCCGGAAGTTTCGCCCTGGTTAGTGTCCGGGTGGGAAGGTAAGGACGAGAATCCGTTGCCCATATTGGTGCCATCATACACATTATCTGGTAAACCCCTTGCCGATTATTACAGCTTTGAAATAAAATTAAATCATAAGTTTCCCTTTAGAAAAATGTTTCCCGACCGCGAGGAGCGTATCATTACCCAAAGGGACTTCAATACCTTGCTGGAGAGAGTTGAATGGGAATTAAAAGACAAAGATAGATTGAAAGGTGAGGTCAGGTCTAAATACATCGCCCTGGATGAAGGTGATCCAGATATCATCTTTCATTAAACATCCCCTCAGTTGGAAAATTTTCTCGGGTACTTTTCTTTTTTGAAAATTCACTGACGGTTGTTTTTTATCTTTATACTCATGAATGACAGCGATAGCAAGACTGTGTATACCAGAAGTTTTCTTTTCCGTCTGATTATTGATCCGTTTTCATGATCATGTAACCCGGAACATCTTCTTTGTTCCAGGGGTAGTTTAGATTAAAATTTAATACGATTTATTATTGACTTATTTCCTCAGAGGAAAAAGTCCCTAAACTTTTTCATCATGAAAACTATTTTTGAACCTTTTCGAATAAAAATGACTGAGTCACTAAAAGTGACAACCGCTGCTGAACGGCAATATAAATTGAAAGCGGCGCACAACAACGTGTTTTTGTTAGATGCCGAAGATTGTATGATCGACCTTCTGACGGACAGTGGTACCGGAGCAATGTCAGACCGGCAATGGGCAGCGATGATGATGGGTGATGAGAGCTATGCCGGTAGCCGTTCCTGGAAGCGATTTGAGACAACGATTGGTGAGATCACTGGTATGCCTTACATTTTTCCCACGCATCAGGGTCGGGCAGCCGAACGTCTGCTCGCACTGACGAGAGTGTCTGCTGGTGATATAATTCCCAATAACAGCCATTTTGATACCACCAGGGCTAATATGGAATTTGCAAAAGCAGCGGCATTAGACTTGCCCTGTGTAGAGGCTCAGCGTCTGCACTCGGATTTTCCCTTTAAGGGTAATATCGATCTAGCGCGATTGGAGGAATACATCGGGAACGAACATGAACGAATTCCATTTGCCATGATCACCGTGACTAATAATACGGGAGGGGGTCAACCTGTTTCGATGCAGAACATACGGGAGACCAAAGAAATCCTGAAACGCCATCATATTCCACTGGTGATTGATGCCTGTCGTTTTGCAGAAAATGCGTATTTTATAAAGACCAGGGAAGAAGGTTATGCCGATAAATCTTTGACCGAGATCGCATCGGAGATGTTCTCCTATGCCGATGCCGCCACCATGAGTCTGAAGAAAGATGGTTTGGTAAATATCGGTGGTTTTTTTGTGTGCCGGGATGAGCAATGGGCAGAAGATTTTCGCAATGCCTTAATTCTGCAGGAGGGATTTCCTACCTATGGTGGGCTTGCGGGTAGAGACCTTGAAGCAATATCTGTAGGATTGAGAGAAGCCTTACAGTTGGAATATCAACAATATCGCCACGCCACGATCGAATATATGTCCCGAAAGCTAGTTGATCTGCAAATACCTATTGTCAGACCATCAGGTGGACATGCCGTTTTTCTAAATGCCAGTGATTTTGTTCGTCATATCCCTGCGGTACAATTACCTGGGATTGCTGTAGTTAATGCCCTTTATCGTGAAGGGGGAGTAAGATCTGTGGAACTGGGTACCCTGATGTTTGGCCGGACGGGACAAGTTGCTGCACAGGAATTGGTACGCTTGGCTTTTCCTCGAAGGGTTTACACACAAAGTCACTTTGATTACCTTATTGAAGTGATTGAAGAAGTCTGGAAACAACGCCACAAGCTTAAGGGATTCAGAATTGTTAAACAAGCACCGTTTCTCAGACATTTCTCTGCATGGTTAGAGGAGTTGTAGTAAATAATGGGGAATGCCAATCCAACAAACATTAATTGGCATTCCTTAATCATTAAAGAAATGAGAAATTATGATCATATTTTAACATCTGTTCCTCAAAGTTGTCGGGGTAAGTTACCTTAATGTCTATAATTTCACCGGATGCATCAGTCACGGGAACCAGCTCCGGATTAACAAACCCAGTATAAGGCGGAATTTCGAGCTTTTGCACACGCTGCAAGACTTCGGCATGAGTCAAGGAATCAACCTTGACACCGTAAGTTTCAACTAATTCCTTTCCCGCCTCAAAGTCACCCTGCGATTTAATCCGCTGAAGCTCCCGGAGCAAATCGCCGAAGATTGACCTTAGTTTATCATAATCGTTAATATTGTAATAGGTCTTACCATCTCTTTGCACCTTCTCAATGACATTGTCGGGCAATCCTTTTTCGTATGCCCAGGACGAAATTAACGCCCGGTTTCTCATATGAGCCTCCTCGATATCTTCACCGGGTTGAAGTCTGCGCAGCTGTTTCAGTAAACCATTACTGATGAAATTGTCATATTCAGCTTTGGCCGCTTCCTGAGAAGGTATAAGCCCTAATTCTATCATTTTGGGATCCATGATAAAATATAAGGCA
>JAGQWV010000036.1 GCA_020437045.1 Saprospiraceae bacterium
TATGGCCTTTGTCACATAAGGCTTTCGATGATGATGAGATGGCGAAAAAGAAGCCGACAATAGTATTAGTTATTGTGGAAATGCTGCACTAGTAGATCTTCGAGCGAGTGAACCACTGGTGGATGGGAGAGCAGGGTCACCATCATGGTGAGCATCAAAAATCGATGCAGCCTGCCCTGAACATTTTGCAGCGTGCCCGTATTTACCCGCCTGCCAAAGTCTTGTACGGCGGGCAGGCAGCTATTCTGTCTCGTAATAAAAAGGCTAATGCATAATCCCGGTTAAATCTTAGGTCAAATGAGTTAACTTTATGAGTATGGAATTGGAGCGTACGGGAATTGTGCTTTACACACTTGAATACAACCGGTGTGTAACATTCTACCGGGATATTTTGAAGCTGCCGTTATTGTTTTCTACAGGAGAGCTTACGTGTTTTGGATTCGGTGATGCCTACCTTATGGTGGAAAAAGATGATGAATATTTTATGGACCATGAGGATCGGGGAAGAATCCGTTTTTGTTTGCGTTTAAATGTTCCCGATGTAAAAACCATGGTTGAAAATTTACGTGGACACCAGATCAGTGTAGACCTTCAGGAGCATTCCTGGGGTACTGTGGCAAAGTTTTGTGACCCGGATGGTAATTTATGTGCTTTCCGAGATAGTAAATCATTTGAAGAGCAGGTGATGGAGGATTGATCTATGCGGATACTTACCCTATTCAACGCAGAATGTTTTAGGCACAAACAGTGTCAGGATTTGATGATCCCTCTAACATATATCGATTAGCAAATTATTTGATGCCGGAGACGATAGCGCGAACAATAGCAGGTCCCAGATCCAGCCAATCTTGAATCTCCCGGTGTCTCCCCAGTTTATTGACCTTTTCAACTTTGAGTTCCATCAGGTATGCAGGTATGCCAAATTCCGACCATAGGTTTTCGTAGACGGTCATTCTTCCTGGGTCTACGGAAGGTCGTATTTCCCGGAGACCTTCCGGCGCTTCGAATGATGAGTTGGTGACCATATTTTTCCAAACGGATTTTCCCGACTCAAGTGAAGGCCCCTGAATATAGTCCGAAGATTCCGTATTGTGAAGGGTCAGGAAAAAATCAATTTTATGCCCTCTTTTCAGCCAGGCTTGTATTGCACTTTTCTGCATCGATATTTCGGGCATTTCCTTAGCATTTACCAGATCCCAATTTCGATTTAGATCATGACCAAATTGGTTGAATCTTACTCCTCCCCGGGCTACACCATCGGGGTCAGCCATTGGAAAAATTTTAAAGGTAAAGTCTTTTTGCAGCGATTGTCCGGCAGCAGAATCCAATAAATAGCTGAGAAGGCTTTGCATCACCCAACTGGTGCCGGATTCCCATGCGTGTTGCCGGGCCATGAGCCAAATTACTTTCTTCGATTGGTACTCAGGACTCCCAATGGATAATAGTAACATTGGGCGATGTTGCATCGTCATGCCAATGGTATCCATCATAAAGTTGACATTCTCCGGATGCTGCGATAAAAATTGAATGAGATTTTGACTGGTATATGGTGGTTGGTGGGCTATCCAAATTTGATTTTTATCCGGAGTTATTTTGAGAATCAATTCTTTCTCTTCTTCACGCCAGCTCACTTGTTCATCACTGAAGTGCATCCAGTGTTGCTGATCATAACTATATACCGGAGGGGTATATTCGGTGATGGCATGTGCTCCCGGCTGAAAATTATATTCGCCGACCAGGTCGGTGAGTTCTAGCGTTAATTCCTGGTTTCTGGCTCCATTAATTTGAAAGTAATACCAGCTTACCTGACGGTTCCTTTTTTGCCAATCTGCTTCACCGGTCAGATGTATGCGGTAATGAGCAGTAGACAGTTCCTCTACAGTGCCCAAATTACCGCCTTCAAAATCGGTATTAAACAAGATATGGGAATTATGCTGACTAAAAACATTAGTAAATGATAGTCCAAAAGCCAGGACTATAAATTGGATTTGACGCATTACTATTTATCAATTATTCTAATAAAGATAATTGGACCTGGAAACATTTTATCATTCTGCGATTAATTAAAAAGACTTTGCAGATTGGATGCAATTCCCAGACGGATACCCCAATCTTCATATTTACCATTCACAAAACTGGCTACACCTTCAATTCTGAATACGCGGAAAATATAGTTGATTCCGTACCCGATTTCTGTATACGGTTGAGCACCTTTTGATTCCAGAATATTCAGAAATGCTGCTTCTTTCCAACCTAATGTGCGAATCAGGGGTATACGGCTAAGAAGAAGCTTCCGGAATTGATAGTGGGTAAATACGGCCGCATAACTGGATTGAGTACTGAAGCGGTAATAATCCATCAAGCGGAAACTCTGCACAGGATCAGAAGCAGTTAAAAAAGTACGATTACCCGGAAAATGTTGAAGATCAATGACCGTTAAATTCTTTGGGTTGATAAAAGTGCCGATATTGATTTTTGTAGAAAGGTCTCCCCGGATACCGATTGACCAGAGGTGTTGAAATTGAAAATCAAATTGCTGAAATTGGGCACTGTGGTCAAGAATACCATCGATGGCACCCCGGTAAGTAAAAGTCAGCTTTGGTGATGAGTTTTCAATCCGTTCGGTGCGATTGTTTCGCATTCGATATTTTAGCCAGGGCTCGGTGGTCCAACTAAATTTTATTTGACTCAATCCGGAAGTATCAAAAGCGGTATTTCCCAGTTCTTCATTGAATGGAAAATTACTAGTGTAGGCTCTTTTGTCTGAATCAAAAAAAGAATGATCAGAATGGTTTTCTAATCCCCGTCGTTCAGCAATTAAAATTTCTGCTGCGATTTTATTCTTTTCATTTAAGGATTGATTCCAGGAGGTCCGGATATATCTTTGTTCGTAAACTTTCCAATAGTTTCTTTCCCATAATAGACTGGCAAAATCACTAATATAAGGATCGATGGCTTTAGGATTATAGGCCTCTGTCATACGCCCTGCTTCAATTTTTAAGGTAGTGGAAGTGTATTTATCTCCAAAATTCCATATCGAACTTAGACTTCCGTTGAGCCGGTTCCGGGCAAAACTGTAATGGACGACCGGGCTTATCCTCCAGCGACCTGTTTCACTAATATTATGTATAAAAAAAGGCAGACGGACATGATAGCCTTCCACCGTATTGAAATGGAGATTTGTCAGCGGACTTTCCCAGCCGAAACGCACTTTTTTATTCATTTTGTAATTGCCGCCGAGTAAAATATCTCCCAGGGAAAATGAATCATTTTTCTTTTTATTGATCGTTACTCCTTCTGAACCAATGGTCATTTCTATGGTGTCTTGTTGGCTGGTTTTTTCGGCTTCCACTCGGGAAATACTATCCATTTTTGTATAACCTTTTACCTCGTAATCGGTCAGTGGAATCGGGCGAATAGTCTCCCAATAGCTGGAGTCTCTTTTATAAGCATTCGAGTCAATTTCATATTCGGTTAGTTGAATCACATCGACTTTTGTGGTGTCTTTTACCTCTGCCAATTCTTCCTGTGCCTCCTGTTTTTCGTACTCACGGATAATCTTTCGTAATTCTTTCCGGCTAATTTCCTTTCCGGAAGAAAGGGATTCTAGAGAGGAGGTAGTACTGTTTTTTGTTACCGAATTATCTGCCTCTTTTGCCCGTTCTTTTTCTATTTTTTCATCAATAACTTCAAAATCTGAAGGCAAATCCGGATTAAGAGTAATTTGGTAATTCTGAATATTGGCGAAATATCGATACTCAAAATCAAATCCAAAAAAAGATCCGGTGACGTCAAAAATATGATTGACCGGGAGCCACACATTTTCTTCAATGGGTTGATATACCTGATTGATATTAAATTTTATACCCCAGATCGAAGTATTTAAATCCAGACTATGGATGCTCCAAATATGGTCGACAATATAGATTGTTCCGGAAAATAGATTATCGCCGGCACTGCGGGGAATTACTTTTATTTTGTTGATATTAAATCCATGATCGGGGAAAAATCCCAGATATTCGAAACGATAATAAGCAAAGGCCTTGGGTGAAAGAGGAGAAACGGCTCCTGCAATATCCGGATGATAGAAACTGCTATTAATAAATTGATTGGGTGATGTATTATTGTCTTCACCAATGGTTCTGACCGAAATTACTTTCTCCTTAAACTGGTTAGGTCGTTGATAGGAAATTTCACTGACCGATTCTGTCACAAATGCAGTAGATGTATCGATGCCTTCTTCTTCTAATGCTTTTTCTATTTTTTTCCGGAACAGCCGGGGGAGGTCTTTTAACCTTCCTGTACCCTTGATATAACTTAGGGCGGTGTATGCATCCAGTTGTTGCTCGTGATAGCTGGCTTTTCCGATTGCCCGGCGCATGATGGTATAAGCGGGGTCCTCCCGGTTGTCAAGGATTTCTACGGTCTGTAGGTCAACGGGTTCTTCGTCAAGAATTATAGTGATATCCTGCCAGCTCGATCCCACCTGCAGATTGAGGACCTTGGTGGTATATCCCAGATATTGAAACCGCACCTCATGGCTTCCGGGGTCAAGTTTGATCTCATACTGTCCGTCTTCATTGGTGGCTGTACCTACCTGTACTTTCGTGACAAAGACAGTCGCATAGGGTAGGGGATTTCCTGATTGATCTGTGACTTTTCCTCTGATTCCCTGAGCCAGAATAGTCTGGTAGCAAACGTAAAATAACAAGAATGTTGGTAGATATCTTTTCATAGTCATATTCTAAACGGAAAGTAGTTAAAATGACCCTATTCTTTAGTAAAGCGGATAAGGGTCATGATTTGTTACTTAGATCAGACGAATTTAATAGTAATTCCGACCAATGTGCTGTGGTGGTATGTGAATGAGTAAGTAGTGTAGAATGATTCAATACCAAGCCGGATACTTTGAAGACCAAACCATTGAAAAAGCAGGCTTTGGCTTTGTTTTTGTAAAGGTATATTAATTACAAAAACCTAAGTTCATTGTTCTTGCTCAGACTCTACCTCTTTCTTTGTGCTTTGACATGTATGCATTTATCCTTTGGACAACTATTGTCACTCAAAGCAGAACGGATGATGCAGGAAGATCCGGAATGGAAAGTTATTAACACTGACCTGGAGCATTTGGATTCGCTACTACAAATTGTGAAAGACAACTTTGTATTGACAGAAATGAACAGTGATCAGATGGATTCGCTAGTGCTTTTCATCCGGTTGTGTGATCAACCTGCATTAATAAAATTATTTGCTAAACCGGTAGTCCAGCATGATCTGGCTCTAAATAATCTTGAGGCAGAATACTTAAGAGAGTTTGCGAGACAATATGGTCAATTATTCTACAGAAGTCAGCAATTAAATTTCAACTATCTGTTTTACAATAAAAATAATAATTACGTTAGTAATTTATCCCGATGGAAGAAGGAACTTGCCCGGTATCAGATACCGGAGGGAGCGCGAGTCCTGGATGTGGGTAATGGCAATAGTGATTTGTTTAAGGTGATGATACGAAAATTTCATGGATCGGAGATTTATCTCAATGATATCGATCAAGCTGTTCTTAAAGCCCTAAAATTTACCCTTGAAACAAGTAAGAGATTGAATCGAATTTTGAAGAAAAACAATAATCAAGTCTTTATAGTGGAGGGTAGTTATGCTGGAACCCGGGTGGAACACTTAACTTTTGATGTTATTATTTTAAGAAATACGCTACATCATCTGCAAAACTTCGAATGTATGATGGAGTCCATCAAGCAATCGATGCTGCCCTCGACCAAACTCGTTGTTGTTGAGATATTTAAGGATGAAGGTTCTTTCTGCCCTCAAGGTATCAGTAGTGGGTATTTTTATGAATTAATGGAAAGTCAGGGTTTTGTGCTGGAAAAGGTTACTCCTACCAGCAAGAATTCCACAGGACATATTTATCATTTTACATTTCCGCGTCCGGCAAATCCGACCTTCCAAGCAATTGACTAGTGCAGTATTTCCGCAGT
>JAGQWV010000037.1 GCA_020437045.1 Saprospiraceae bacterium
TCTCCGTTGCAATAGAGCATATATATTTTTCGCAAACCGCGAAACAAGGACAATGAAAAATAGATGACACCACTTAAATAAATGAGTAGAATAAAGACTATGACCAAATGCTTAGCGGACTGGTCGCTGGTCAGACTTTCTGTATACACTGGTGATAAATAAAGTGCATTGGAAACAGGATATAACATGTTGTCGATTGTCTCTGCACTACCAAAATGTATGTTAATGAAGCGGATAAATGGCAGGGTCAAGCCGAAAAACAAGGATGATATGAGATACAAGCGATTCATTCGGAAGAAAGTCTCACCACGCAATAGCAAGTGGTAGATCAGAAATAAAATAAACCAGATGATGGTACAATCAAACAGGTATTGAAGCAATTTCATTCTTCTTCCCTTTTATAATGTTTCAGAAGATCATTAAGCTCTTTCGTGTCCAGGTCTTTTGCTTCGATGAGAAAAGAGACCAAATTTTTCATGGAGCCATCAAAGTAACTATTCACAAATGTATGAAGCGAGGCATCCGTATAATCCTTCTTGCTGATCAAAGGATAATATTCGTAGGTCCTTCCGTAGGCCTTATAATCGATAAATCCCTTTTTGACCAAAATGCGTACAATGGAGGAGATGGTGGAGGTGGGTGCGTCTTGTTTACCTAAGAAATCTATGATGTCACTCAGCAGGCATTTTTGCTTTTCCCAGATTACCTGCATGATCTCTTCTTCGGCCGTGGTTAGTTTCTTCATGATACAAAGTAAATTGTTTTTGTACTATAAGTCAAGTTTTAAAACGTAAGAATACGTATAAAAACGTAAAATTAAATCATAAAAATTATAACATGCTGTTAAACAATATGATATGAATGATCATGTGGCCATTAATTGTCTAAAAATCTAAGGGGATCCATGAAATGGGGAGGAAGCAAGTATAGTTTTTACGATAAAATGGGGCCTACCTCGATAAAAGAAAAGTTTATCTTTTAATCCTTTTGGTATCTTAACGAGACCATATACTGAACGAAGCATCAATGAGTTTTACCGCATTAACAAATCGCATAATTTTTCTTCCCCTGGTTTGCCTAATCTATGTTTCTTGTCAAAATGATACATCGCGGGATGTGTATCACTCCTGGTCAGCATACAATGGTGATAAGTCCGGATCTAAATATTCTGCCCTCGACCAAATCAATACCGAAAACGTAGCCAATCTGCAATTGGCTTGGAAGTTTGAGACAGAACCACTAGCCGAGGCCGGATATTCGACGATCGAATGCAATCCGCTGATCATAGAAGACATTATTTATCTGGTATCACCGAGTGTGGCGGTTATCGCTATAAATGCCCGGGACGGCTCTGAACGATGGCGTTATGAAGTGGACCCAGGACGGCGTTCCCGGGGTGTAAACCGGGGTTTGGCCTATTGGTCTGAAGGCGATTCTGCCCGTATCTTTTTTTCCAAAGGCAATTATCTCTATTGTCTCGATGCCCAAAAGGGAGAGCTGGTTTCATCCTTTGGTCAAAATGGTACGCTCAATTTGAAAGAAGGCCTAAACCGGGATGCCGATAATCGTAACAAGTCAACTACTCCTGGGGTCATTTTTGAAGATCTTTATATACTGGGTTCTACCGTGGGTGAAGGACCCGGTCCGGCCGCACCTGGTTATATTAGGGCTTTTAATGTTCGTACCGGTGCACTGGTCTGGACATTTCATACCATACCCTTGCCTGGAGAACCCGGCTACGAAACCTGGCCGACAGACGCCTGGAAAGATGCCGGTGGTGCTAACTCCTGGAGCGGTATCAATCTGGATGAGGAAAGAGGCCTGGTCTTTTGCGGGACAGGATCTGCCGCCTATGACCATTGGGGTGGTAACCGGATTGGCCAAAATCTTTATGCTAATTGTGTACTCGCTCTGAATGCCCTGACCGGCGAAAAAGTATGGCATTTCCAGGCAGTACATCATGATATCTGGGATTATGATATACCCTGTGCACCCAATCTGGTACAGGTCAGAAAAGATGGACTTCTGATTGATGCTGTCGCTCAGCCTACGAAGATGGGCCATCTATTTATTTTAGATCGGGAAACCGGGGAACCTATATTTCCGGTAGAAGAAGTTCCGGTTCCGCAAAGTGATATTCCTGGTGAGCAATCCTGGCCGACACAACCTATGCCTCCACCCAGCCTGCGTTATGCCCGGCAGGGATTTTATGAGGATGACATTACTGATTTGACGCCCGAAGCTACTGCTTTCGTGAAAGACCAGATCAGAAACATGAAAATGGGAGACTTATTTCGCCCTCCCAATCGCGATAGTGCGTTGATCATGCCCCAGTTTAATGGGGGCACTGATTGGGGTGGCGCTGCTTATGATCCCAAAAACCGTAAATTATTTGTCAACGCCAGTAATGAAGCTGAGTGGATCTCTATGTTCGAGGCTACTCTGGATCAATCCATCTCACAATTTGATCTGGGCGCTAAAATCTATCAAACCCAGTGTACATTTTGTCATGGTTCGGAAGGACAGGCACGTCAAATTCAAAATGCATTTACCTTATCCAGTTTAAAAGCCATTGCCGCACAACGTACCGAAGATGATTTACACCTTATTTTGGCTGGTGGCCGTGGTCTGATGCCTTCCTTCAACTGGCTCTCCGATGATGAAAAGTCTGCCATCATCGCCTTTCTCCGGGAAAAAGGTCAGGATAACCTCCTTGATCTAAGTAAGATTAGTGTCAATTTTGCTAATAAGATTCCCTGGTTGGCCTCCGGTCATCACCCCATCAAAGATGATGGTGGCTACCCCATCAATAAAAGACCCTGGGGTACCTTGTCTTGTGTAGATATGGATTCCGGAACGATTGACTGGCAGGTAGCCCTGGGCACGTATCCTGCGCTGGAAGCCCGGGGTTTTGAACCAACGGGAACGTTCAATCTGGGAGGTCCCATGGTCACTGCCGGCGGCTTGGTTTTTATCGGAGCGACTATGGATGAACGATTTAGAGCATTTGATAGAAATACCGGTGAAAATCTATGGGAATACCAAATGGATGCGGGCGGATATGCCACTCCTGCCACTTTCGAAGTGGATGGTAAACAGTATGTGATCATTGCTGCCGGTGGTGGTGGAATACCGGGTACCAAACCTGGTAATGCCTATTATTGTTTTAGCCTCTGATCAAAAAGAGAATTGCATGCATTTGAAGGATTTTGTTTTCGTAACCATTTTTACCCTCTATTGGGTATGGGGTCTCACTCAGTCTACAGTGCAGTCTGGTTACGTATTTTACGATATAAATGAAAACGGAGTCTACGATACGGGTGATAAGCCATTGTCCGGAATATCCATTTCCAACGGTTTGGATGTTGTACAATCCGATGAAGAAGGTGCGTATAAAATTAGCATGCGTGAAAATGGGGTAATATTTATCATTAAGCCCAGCGGATACCGGTCTTCTGTCAATAAGGAAAATATAGCCAGTTTTTATGCTTTCCTTAAACCGGAAGGTTCTCCCAAATTGCAATATCCGGGTATTGCAAAATTTACCATATCCGGGTCACTGAATTTTCCATTGTACAGAAATAATGATGAGAAAAAAATTAAAGTGGCTATACTTGGTGATACTCAGGTTGAAAATATGGAGCACATTGCTCATGTAGCAAAATTGGTAGCCGAACAAATCATCCATGAAGAGGCAGATTTTGTAGTTCCACTAGGTGACCTTGTTTTTGATGACTTAAATTTATTTGATCCTTTAAAGCAGGTTTTAAGTAAAATTGGTAGCCCCGTTTATTACGTGTATGGCAATCATGATCGGAATTATGATGCTATGGATCTTCAATACCGGGATGAAACTTTCAAGGCTAATTTCGGCCCTTCTTATTATGCTTTCAATTATGGAAATAATTCTTTTATAGTTATGAATGATGTATTTCCGGAAAATGGGACCAGAAGGTTTTTAGCAAAAATCGATGCAGATCAACTGGCTTTTATCGCCAATCTTGTTCAGACGATACCGGAGGAGAATTCTATTCACTTATTTATGCATATACCCTTGGAGGAAATTTCCAATCGGGAGGCTTTATTTGAAATACTTAAAAATCATTCCCAGGTTTACGCTTATGCCGGTCATACCCATACACAATATTTCAAAGATTTTGGAAGGACCGAAGGATGGTTGCGAGATGAACCACTTTCAGAACTTGTTGCCGGAGCCGTTTGTGGAGCCTGGTGGTTAGGAGATAAAGATCTATATGGTGTTCCGTCTGCGATGATGGGTGATGGCACACCGAAAGGATATTGGATTTTAGATATTGATGAAAACCGGCGCCAATTGACCTACAAAGTTTCAGGTAGTGCAACTAATACACAAATGCATATTTGGACACCTCACGATTCGACAGGGAGTGATTCCGAATTGGAGGACAATATTATTATGGTCAATATTTTTGCGGGAGATGAGTCAACAAGAGTTAAATTAAAAATAGAGGGACAAGAGTGGGTTTCTATGGCAAAAACTTTTCAACCAGATCCATTTTATATGCAAATGATAAAACGTAAAGAAAAGCAGGAAGTCTCAGGAAGTAAGATGCCGTATTATCATGATAAATTTCCCATAAGTCAGCATGTATGGAGATTTGAAATTCCATACATGCTGACTTATGGGAAATATAAACTAACGGTACAAGCAAAAAATGATAAAGGATTAGAGGCTGAATCAAATGCACTATTAACCATTAATGACAATTAAATAATTCATGAAATTTCCCATCGTCAGGTATATAAGTATTTATATCCTTTTATTTTTTTCGTTTGATGGATTTATTCAGGCGCAGATGACACTTGATACATTATCTGAAGATGGAGCCTGGTGTTGGTTTAGTGACCCCAGGGCTATTTATTACGCGGGTCAAAAAGAACAAATATACTTTGGATATATAAATAGCTCCGGCGATGTCCTTATTGGTGTAAAGGACCTTCATTCGGGGGTGATACAATCATTTGTTCTACATGATTCTTTGGAAATAGATGATCATAATGTGCCGTCAATTTTGATCCTTCCCGATGCCCGGCTCATGGTGTTCTACAATGAGCATAATGGCAATGTTTACATGCGTAAATCAAAATTTCCTGAGGATATCAGTGTTTGGGAAGATGAAAAAATTGTGTGCAATGAATCAGATACTTACCGGTATTGTTATTCTAATCCGGTTATGTTGCAAAAAGAAAATAATCGGATTTATTTGGTTGGAAGAAAAGTAGGGCCCACTGCATCATTCGAACATTGGTGGCATTACCTGAAATATTCGGACGATGAAGGAATAACCTGGAGTCAAGAGGTAATATTGTTGGATAATGAAGGTAGAAAGAATCCACCCTATCTGAAAATTGCCACAGATCATCAGCGCAGAATCGACTTTTTATTTACCGACGGTCACCCGAAGATAGGCCCGGACGTTTCCACCTATCACATGTACTTTGAGCATGATTCTTTTTTTCAGACTAATGGAAATTTCATTCGTACCATTAAAAGTCTTCCCATCCTTATAAAAGCGGTTGATAAGATTTATGATGCCGGTCCTACACAGGTACGTTCCTGGATTTGGGACATCGCACTTAAAGATGGAGTTCCTTTTATTACCTATGCCCGGTTTCCTTCGGAACATAATCATATATATCATTATGCATTTTGGGAGAAGGATCACTGGCAGGACTATGAAGTGGTAAATAGCGGTGGTTGGATGCCCTCGCTGCGACAGGGTGATGTGGTTCGCGAAGCGCATTATTCCGGTGGTATTGTATTAGATCCCCAGCATCCTGACCAGCTCTATCTTTCCCGGGATATTTATGGAAAATTTGAAATGGAACATCGGGTATTTCAAGCAGAGAATCATTGGGAATCTGAACTTCTTACCAATAATTCCCATGAAAATAATGTGCGTCCATACGTGGTATATGGATCTCCGGCCGATCGAATATTTTTAATGTGGATGCGGGGTAATTACCGGCATTATACCGAATTTGATACGCAAATTATTTTGTGGTCAAATAAATAGAAATGAAGCTTGAATTTTTTGGAATTTATGAATCAAAGCATATGATACATTTTAGAATTTTGGTTTTCACGGCAATATACTTTTTGATTGGAAATGCTTTTACAGATGGCCAAACCTATGCCAGGAATGGGATGGTGGTATCTAGTAGTGAAATAGCTTCAAAAGTAGGAGTCGAAATTCTAAAAAAAGGTGGTAATGCCATTGATGCTTCTGTTGCCACTGCCTTTGCATTGGAAGTAACCCATCCGTCTGCGGGCAATATTGGGGGAGGTGGATTTATTGTTTTTATGAGTGCATCAGGATTGACGACTACTATTGATTTTCGCGAGAAGGCACCTATAAAGGCTTCACCTGATATGTTTCTTGATGAGGATGGAGCACTACCTAAAGGAATTAATTTATATGGAAGTGAATCAACCGTTAATCATATTGGCCTAAAATCAGTGGGTGTACCGGGTACCGTGGCAGGTCTTTTCCTTGCACATAAAAAATATGGCGCGCTACCCTGGGCAGATCTGGTTCAACCGGCTATAGATCTGGCAGAGCATGGATTTGCCCTGACCTGGAGCCTGGCAAACGCAGCCGAATCATTTAATGCCAATTCTCCCATCCCATTTTTAAAAGACTACTTTAAAAATGAAAATGGTGAGTTAACGAAGTTTGGAGAGATCTGGAAGCAGCCTGCACTGGCAAAAACATTAAAAGAAATCCGGGATCACGGTCATGATGGTTTCTATGGTGGAGTAGTGGCCAAGGAAATTGCCCGGTTTATGAAAGAAAATGGAGGGATTATTACGAAAAAAGATCTTCGCAATTATTCAGCAATAGAGCGAAAACCTATCAGAGGAAGCTATAAGGAGTTTGATATATATTCTATGCCTCCTCCGAGTTCAGGAGGGGTGGCTTTGGTAGAGATGATGAATCTGATGGAGTTGGCCAATCTGGATTCCATTGAATTTAATTCGACGGAATATTTTCATTTATTAGCGGAGGCTATGCGTAGAGCGTTTGCCGACCGGGCAGCATATTTGGGAGATTCCGATTTTAATTTAGATAGCCCTCTTGATAAATTGACCTCTAAAGAGTTTGCCCGTAAGCGATTCCAGAATATAGATATGGAAAAGGCCTCTCCCAGTGATTCTTCCAAATTCGGACAGATGTATGATGGCGACCACACGACACATTTTTCCGTGGTAGACAAGGATGGAAATGCTGTATCCCTGACGTATACCCTGGAACACTCATACGGTTCTGGAATGGGTTCTCCTGCATTGGGGTTTATCTTTAATAATGAAATGGGAGATTTCAATCCAAGACCGGGCTATACCAGCAGTACCGGACTTATCGGCACCAATCCCAATATCATCCAACCTGAAAAGAGGATGCTCTCCAGCATGACCCCTACGATTGTAGCCAGCAATGGAAAGCCGTATCTGGTCATTGGCAGCCCCGGGGGAAGAACCATCATCAACACCGTTTTTCAAACGGTACTAAACGTAGTCGCGTATCATAT
>JAGQWV010000038.1 GCA_020437045.1 Saprospiraceae bacterium
AATCAGAGGCATGCAAATACTTCTCTTCCATCCACAGCAGTGAGGGATCTGCAGATTTATTAGCAAACCAAAACATCGCCGGCTGCAATTGTCCCTTTAGTGAACAGTCGCCCCAATTAAAGCAATCCAGGGAATAACCCAACATATGCAACATAAATTCAGGTGTTTTCTGGAACCCCGGGGCAGAGGTAGTCAAATCAATATTATATGCATCTTCAAGTACCTGAAGCAGCAAAACATTCATAGTCGTGCCGTAATCCCAATATCCATAACCTTCGGGATAAGCTCCATCCGGCTCATAAGCAGCCATAGGCAAGGCAACACTCTCCATAGCTCTATCGATGATTTGCTTACTCAATTCCGGATAATATCCTTCTATTGCTAACGCTCCGAAACCTAAACCGGCATTGCAAACCTGATTCCAATTGTTATCTGACCGGACAAACCAATTGTCTCCGCTGTTAAACGAAGGTCGAAGTCCTTTCGCAGCAATAGCCTCGCGGATAGACCGTCGAGAATCATCCGGCAACCCACTATAGAGCCAATCGTAGCCGATGGCCATACCCATGGTCATCTCCGCCACATCCAGAAAATGGGATGGATTCCAATCGCTAAATGCCGCCACCGCAAGCATTTCTTTTTCAGCCCGCTCCAGATAACGTGTATCATCGGTCATCCGATAAGCGTAAGACAGATAAAATACTCTTCTCAGACATTCCCTCGAAACGCTCAATAATCTGCGGCCAATCAATTTACGCTCAAGCAAAGGCTTTCCCAGGAAGGTATTACATCTTCTTAAAATGGCCAGGTGCATTTTTTCCCAAACCGGCTCTTTTTCTGTGAGGCTTCGGATTCCAGATTCTCCACCTTCCGTCATCAAAAGTCGGGGATGTTGGATCTCTTTGACGGGACCAGTGAACGCTCCCATTTCCTCCTTTTTGCAGGAAACAAATAATATAGTTACAAGAAAAAATGCGAAAAATAAATGCCTGTGCATCTTTAATTTATCTGTGACAGAGATTATGAATAACGTATATGAATTTACATCAATAAATGGAAAATAAATTATTTCACCTTTCTATAGAATCTTTCTATTAATCTTCCTGATTTTAATCACCTGTTTAATCCTTTGAAATACCACTTCGGCTTAATCATTTTATCCTGCGATTTTAATCAGTTGAAGAATGTCGGCTATTTCAATATCCTACCGCTTTGCCGTCAGCACTTGAAGAATCCGAGGCTCCAATGAGAATTCGATTCTCCCGGTCTATGACAATACCCATTAAGGAACCGAGTGAAGATACCGGTCGCAAGTGGTGTCCCATTTGTTCAAGATTCCTTTTCGTATCAATGGAAAACAAATCTTTTTCATACACAATCTGATCCGGCAACCACTGATGATGAATCTTTACTGCTTCAATAGCTTTATCAACCGGCATATGATACGCGACTACGTTTAGTACCGTTTGAAAAACGGTGTTGATGATGGTTCTTCCCCCGGGGCTGCCAATGACCAGATACGGCTTTCCATTGCTGGCTACAATCGTAGGGGTCATGCTGGAGAGCATCCTCTTTTCAGGTTGGATG
>JAGQWV010000039.1 GCA_020437045.1 Saprospiraceae bacterium
CGCCATACGCCGGTGCAGGTCATGTCGCCGATGGTGCGGCAGCGAACCAGTTCGGTGAAGGGCATTTCTTCCGGTTTTTTAGGTATGAAATCGCAGTCCGCCAGTAATATGCCATCGCGCTCCAGCACGGTACGCTCGTGGGCGAAGTACAGGGAAGGCAGCGGCACCTCTTCCTGGGCCAGGTATTGCCAGACATCAAGTTCTGTCCAGTTGGAGATGGGGAATACCCGGAAATGTTCGCCATGATGTTTGCGACCATTAAACAGATTCCAGAGTTCTGGGCGCTGATTCTTAGGGTCCCACTGACCGAATTCATCACGGTGTGAGAAAAATCGTTCTTTGGCCCGTGCTTTTTCTTCATCACGACGGCCTCCACCCAGGGCGGCATCAAATTTGCCCTTCTCGATGGACTCCAGCAATACATGCGTCTGCAGGCCGTTGCGGCTGGCGTTATACCCTCTCTCCTCCGTCAATTCTCCCCGGTTGATGGCGTCCTGTACCGACCCGACCAATAATTTTAGACCATAATGTTCTACCAGCCAATCCCGGTAATCAAGGGTCTCCTGAAAATTATGTCCGGTATCGATGTGAAGCAGTGGAAAGGGCACGCGTGCAGGGTAAAACGCTTTTACGGCGAGGTAAGTCATCAGGATGGAGTCTTTACCACCAGAAAAGAGAATGACCGGATTTTCAAACTGTGCCGCGACCTCCCGGATGACATAGATGGATTCAGACTCGAGTTCCTGTAAGTGTGTTAATTGGTAATTCATGAAATTAGGTTAATAACATTGAGAATATCAGGGTGTGCCGTATTTCGGCCGTTTTTGGATCATCAAGAAAATTGTCATTCAATAACTCGCAATTCCAGGTGGAGGTAGCTATGATCGCCACGCATGAAATGATCCCGGATCTTAAATCCGTTCTTCTGGTAGAAATGTATTGTGGCTTCATTGTCCTGCTCCCGGGTCTTAGTATACAATGTATTGCAGTTTAATTTTCTGCAGACATTTTGGCATTGTTGGATGAGCTGTTTACCAGTGCCATGTCCCTGGGCTTCCGGTGCTACAAAGATGTAACCGATTTCCGGATTTAGATATTTCTCGGATGTAACCGGTTTTTTACCAAAATACTTGAGTAGAAAAATGAATAAAAATGACGAGGATATAGCTTTTAAACCGATCATAAGAAGATGAACCGGAAATTGGGAAAATGCGAATCTTCTGAAAATGGATTCGACATCAAAGGAAAGCAGGCAAAACCCAATGATCTTTTCCTGCGCCCGGACAACAAGAAAACAATCCTTTGACTGTTGATACAAAGAATGGTAAAATCGGTAAATCACGTTTAGTCCTAATTGCGATAAAATGTCGTCGCCAAAGCTAACCAGATGAAGTTTGGCAATATCCCTCAGCTCGGTATTGGTCAGCTCGCTATTGTATGCTCTTGGATAGGTGATTTGGGTCGAAACAACAGACATACAGGTTCAATCGGGCCTTATTGGTGTTTCATAAGCCACCATTTGGGAAACCCATACCGGCATAACCGTTTATCGGCTTTGAGTTCTGTGAAATCATCCCAGTCTAACGAGGTCAATGGGGTGAATCCAGCGGCTTCCCACTTCGGGTCCAGTGATTTATTAGTGTCCTGATAAATTATTACGGCTGAGGCATTCCATTCTTGCATTTTATTACTGACTTCTTCCGGCTCTTGGCACCAGAAATCTGGTGCACCTTCATAGTTGAATTCAAATACGGCCCACCAGTCCGGCAAAAGTAAAAACTGTCTTTCATTGGCTACATAAAATGGCAGTTCCATGAGGTAGCGATAGCCATCGAAAACGCGTTCGTAAGATCCTTCCGGATCCCGATTAGCCATTAATACCCGTTGATGTGCTGAGATTGGGGACAAAAACTGTTCAATTCCATTTTGGATCGAGCGCGTATCAAATGGAACCACCAGGGGCATATTAAACAAGTTGTCGGATTTTATATTCAGGGCAAGCGGAAGCGGGTTATTCGCAATCCAGAATGGTACCATCAACCACCAGTCCTGATAATAAAAAACGGTGGCTATTCCGACAATGAGGAACAGAATAGTGAAGGTCTGATCGTCAGCAAATCGAAAAGCTAGGGTGTTTGCCAGGTTAAGCCCAATGATCGCCAGTAATAATCCGGCGGGTTCATGATGAAAATAATAAACCCACAGTACGAAGAATAGCTGCAGACCGATCAGGTAAGCAATGGTACCCATACGAACCTTGGCAAACTGTTTTTTTCGGCTGTATTTGGTTTTTGTCTTAACCAGTCCGATAGCCTTTGCAATGTTGATGACAATTTGTTTCCCCTGCGCCGTCGTAAAAAGTGGATACATGTTTAGCAAGAGGATCTTCAGTGCTGCAGGTAGCAGGGTAAGCATAAAAGCAAAATCCCCGTGGATAAGGGCGAATAAGCCAATCAGTATGCTGCCAATAAACCAGCCGGTGAAACTAAAAAAGGAAACTCCCAGCAATGCCCACATGGCCAGGTAGGGCTGCCAATAAAAGATTGCGTAGACGAGCAGCGGATACAGCGCCCACCCCAGTACATTGTAATTCTGTAATAGAAAAGAGGTGTAAAAATGCGTGCTCAGAATGATAGCCACCATTCCGGTCCAGAAGAAAAAATGAGAATCCAATACCGGCCACCAGACAATTTGAGTCACACATAATCCAATCAGACCCAGGATGATAGTTACATTGGAACTCACTGCAAAAGGGTACAGGGAAGGGAGGGTGTAATGAAAGGTCCTGGCCAGTTCATAATCACCGGCACCTATGAATGGACTTTTGCCTGATTTGCCATAGGTGAAAATATTCAGTGCCCGTGTTTTATAAAAATACGTATTGAGCCCTTGTAAGGGCGAGAACATACTGAAATGCCGGAAATCACCTTCAAATAACCGCAGGCATTTAATAAAACTACGGACAACAAGAACAGGCTGTACGAACAGCGCCGTGATCGGATATAGGATCAGACTAATCGCATGCCGGATAAGTTCTTTCATAGTTATACTGAAGATTTTTGGACCGATCGGGTGTAATCCGTTATCCGGTCACGCTCTTCCTGACGTAAGGGTTTAACCGGTGGTTTAGCAGGTAAAGGGATTTTGTTTTGCGTACGATTGGTAAACGGAATGGCAAAATAAGCCAAGATTTCCTCCATGGAATTTTCCGGATCTTTGGTTACTTTTTCAAAAGGCCACATCAGAACCCTTTCCGGGTTAAGCTCATTCAACTGCCGGTCGATGTCCTGGTAAATCGAAGTAATCTGTTTGCATGCAAAATCCACCGGATCCTGGTGAATGGAGATTTGCCGCAGTTCTTCAGGGATGGGATTAAAAGTTCCTAATTCGTGATAGGCACGTAATTCTGATGCAATGTTACCGGCTAAATTCCTTTTTACCGCAAGGAAACAGCTTTCTGGCAGTGCCTGGGCTACTTTACTTATTTCAGGATACATCCCCACATTCTTAATGATCATGGGTAATCCTTTCGGATTGATGCGGGCTATCCATTTGCTGAAATAGATGCGGATCTCCCGGACATCTGAAAGAGATGGCAGTTCTCTGAAAAATTCATTGCCTTCATACACATCAGCCATTTTCGGCGTATAGCCGTAATAATTCTTTAATGAACTGGGTGCCGGGTGCCGGTAAACACGGTAAGCGAACGAAGGAAACACTCCATGCCAATTGCTTAGATAGGCACAGGCTAATTTTTGCACCAGCAGCTGGTACGTGATGGTGCTTCCGCTGCGTGGTGGTCCAACCAGAAATAGAATGGGAGGAAATTTGCCTGTGGTACGTGGCCTTCGGGACAGATAGAAGAAAAAGGCGTCCAAGAGAAAGGTAAATGGTTGGGTTAATTTCAGAATTAAGGCCAGATAGGCTGCTTTATTCAAGGATGTCAGCGCGCCCCATAGCCTACGCATCAAAACGATTTTGCTTTTGCCCCCATATGGTGATCGGGTTTTCTCTATCTATATGTACTACCTGTAAATTACAGTTGGCGCACCAATCCAGAATCTCTGATGAAGTGGGAAAATAAAGCGTTGAGGGTGAGATATTTACCAAAACTACTTCACGGCAGGCTTTCCAGGATGCATTCCGTAAGGATAGTCCGGAACTTGTCGGTAAAATACCCAGAAATGGAACAATCAGATCGGCCAGAAAAATAGTACCGCGGTGACCGAGCGCATTCGTAGTTTTGCGAACCGAATTGAATAAAAATTGCTGGAACCAGGATTTTTGAGGATACATCCACAGCCCAATCAATCCACCTGGTTTGGTGACCCGCACCACTTCCCGAAATGCTTTGAAGGGGTCAGGTGTATAGGCCAACACACCATAGCTGAAGGTAATATCAAATTGTTCTTGCTCAAAAGGCAGATCGGATACGTCGGCGTGGATCAACCGGCAACTGGGAAAAAGCCTCTGGATTTTAGACAGGACGGACAATGAGATATCCAGGCCAAAAACCTTGTTTTTCTGGTTGAGAGATTTTTCCCTGAGCAATTTTAGATGAACACCATTGCCGCATCCGGCATCCAGAACATTTTTATTGCCTTCATTCAGTAAGTCTAGTGCCGGCTGAAGAAATGATTCTGCAACGTTTAATTTTTGTTCGGGAATAACGACCGGCTCATTGACATTCCAGTGTTCTTCAAACGATTCCTGGTGTGAAAATGAAGGAATGTCGTTTTTTAGAATAGGCTCTTCTTTGAATTTAATTGACATTATGATTAACTTTTTCAGTATTGATGATAATGTCCGGCCAAACAGGAAAATTAATGCAATGATCTTTAAGATAAAATGCTCTTGGATATTCGGTACGTTTGAATTTTTGGTAGGTTTGCATTTCCGGGACTGAATATTCGATTAAAATCCCTAGTTGATAGCCCTGACTACGGAATTTTTCCACCCATGCTGCTCTGTCCTTTACGATACCCACACAATGACTGAACGTACATCCAGGAATCTCAGGCATAAAAGATACTTCTTTTCCGGTCAAATTCTTAATCCATTGATGGGCATTGTCAATACGGGCTTTTACTATTTCAGGATATTTTTTCAATTGAACCAAACCTACACTGGCTTCCGTCGCAGTGGGCATGGTATCCCAGTCCGCTGGAAAATCAATGATACCTTCGTCGTAGTATTTCACAAAACGATCTAAAAGTTTACTATTCTCCAACCAATTTACAATGCGATAAACATATGGGTTGAAAGCAACACATACAGCAACCAGGTAGATCCATCTTGATAACCCCTTTAAAGGTGTTTTCCGGCAGTTGGTAATCCGAAAAGCTTTAAGTTTTTCATCGGTTTCGCGATCGTTAGTGATGGCCATTCCTCCGAAAATGGAAGTCATGACTTTACTGATGTTTAATCCGAAAATGGCGGCATCTCCTACTGCAGTGACCAATTGTCCCTGGCTGCGGGCACCAAAGGAATGGGCGGCATCCTGGATGACATAAATTTTATGACCGAATTTCTTTTCTGCCCGGGCGATAATATCCATCAAGCGGCATATATCCAGAGGATAACCGAAGATATGGGTGGAAATAATGACCCTCGTCCGTGGATTGATTGTTGCTTCCAGCTGGTTCAGGTCCATATTAAATCCCTCCTGTTCACTATCTACAAAAACGGGAATATTACCGCTTTTCACGATGGCGTGAGGAACCACAACACAGGTATAAGCCGGACAGATTATTTCTGAATTTTCCAGGCCCCACACCTTGAGCAAAGCAAATAAGGCCGTCCTGCCTAGAGCAAACATGGTACCATATTGGCACTCAAACGCAGGAGCAAATGCCTGTTCGAATTTAGAAACAGCACCGGTTGTCGGAAAGGTTGCTGCGGCTATTTCACACCAACCGATATCCGCCTTGAGCCTGGGGTATAATTTAATGGACATGGGATTCGATTCTCAAAAATTGTGAATGCGCCGAAGGTTTTTTTTGAAGGATAACATGTGCATGGTATCCGCTGGAAGCCATGTGTATTGCCCGGAATTTTCCAACGTGGCCTATAGACTTCAATCCTTTCGGCGGGGTGATATCTTCCCGGATCACCACCTCCTCTTCGTTGAAATGAAATGAGCGCTGGGCAATCCCTGTGATCGGTTTTTTACTGGTCATAAGCATACCCACAATTTTCTTTTTAAAGATCGTTCCGAAACGAAGACTTTTAAAAAGGGTTATACTCAGGCCCCGAAGGATCAGAAATTTAAATGGGGTAGGCATGGCATCATTGATCAGATAAAAACGGGTATGGATCGTTCGATCACTGAAAGATTGCATTTGGTCATACATTTGCGTGGAAAAACGAGTATTATTTACCAGATAACCCAATAATCCTCCATCTTCGACATCGAGAGATTTATCCTTTTTGTTATAAATTTTAACCGTACCCCCTTTTTTAAAATTGGTTATGGCATAATATTGATCCGTAGACTTAATGAAAATACCGGCTTCAGAAAATGATTTTTCAAAATTACGAGTACAGGGAAGATCGGTATCCATAGCTTTTTCTTCATGGTAATGATAAGCTGCAAAGGCATAAGCGTTCAGCAGCGGTATGAAATTCCCGGCATCAATCGCTGAAGGAGTTACCTGCACCTGATGATGTTCAGGATGCTCCATAAAAGACATTATGGAATTGCACATCGGATTAAATGCAGATAAGTACATCAATCCTCCTGGATAGAATACTTCCGTATTACGGGATCCATAAAGACCTCCAATGCTACCATCCGGATGAATAAAGTAGGAAAGAAACCGGATGCTTCGATCGAGAGCTGCAGCTAAAGTCTCATCCTGCAGATGTTCCTGGGCGGCAGCAAGGTAATAGGTACACAATGTCTGATAGCCCGGATCGGCACCTTCGTACTCCATAAACCATCCCTCCTCGCTTTGATGCTTATAGATCCGGTCGAGAAAATAGCGGTAACGCGTACATTGTTCATCACTATGTTTATTCCACAGGACGATTGCAGCAACTGCTGTGGCCAGATGGTTGGATATGATCGCATGGTGCTCATCATTATTTTCCAAATGGCCGATCAATGGATGAATAATAGCCAGGTATTCGTCTCTATCTTTCTCAAGCACCCGATCTTCCAGGAGGTGTAAAGCGCTGAGCGCATCAAATGCCGCCAACGCCGTTACACAAAATGAACGCTCAGATGGATATGCTTCATCCAGCGAACCATCGGAATGCATGATTACAGAGATACCGCGAATGATTTGGTCAATCAGGTTGAGAATGGCATCTGCATTGCTCACCAGATTGAGTTTTATGGCGATCGCAAGCGCATGCACGCCTCCCTGATAGGTACCATTAGCAAAGTCTTGCATTTTCCAGCCAACATGCATGCGGTCACCGATGCCCGTATAGGCCGATGCCGGATTTTGCTCGTAGAGATTGATGAGTCGTGGCAAATTGGCTTTAAGAACGTCCTGATAGCTGTTCATAACAGGTCTTCGTGAGCACAAAACTGTAGCAGTTCTTCGTAGGAGCGGTTCCATCCATAATCAGGGCTAGCGGTACGCGGGTGCCAGGATATGGAGACATAACTATTGGAATATCCCTTAAGACTTTTCAGCATTTCTTTGGCGGCAGCTAAGCGGTTTTCCGTGTTATCGGCATAATCATACAGATGGCTGTCCATTAAAACCTGAGGTGTCACCCAATAATTATATCGACGTTTATTCTTAAAATCATATGGCCGGTACCGAGAGCAAATGCCGGACCGGAATCCCGGGTGATCATTCCAGCCCAGGGTTGAATCAAACTGGAACAATTGCTGGTGGGTATCCGGGGTGACAGTCTCGAAATACTGCAGCCAATGCTGTCTGGTTTTCTCAATGTTGCATCCCAGGGCCTTCTCCAGTGTTTGTTTTTCTTCCTTAAGTAATTGTGTATCCCTGGCGCTTGCAAAACTACCGTGCAATCCAATTTCCCAACCTTTGGCCTTTAATCCTTTCAGGGTTTTAACCAACGAGGTATTGGTCCTGATATCGTAGGATGGATCCAGCAACCATTGTTTTAATGTTCTCCCATTCGTGCGGACGAAGACATAAAATACAGAAGTCTTGCGATAGCGGTCTTCGGTATTTTGCCAATAATCAAAATTCCAATATCCGGGAGTCGTAAACAAGAAACGGGTTAGTTTTCGCACATTACCAAAGAAGCGCCCTATATGGGGGAGACTTTTTAGGGCATTGTAAGCATGGAATGCACTCTGCTTAATGCGTAACTGGACCGTTTTATCAATGTAGTCCAAATCATGCGACAATTCAATCTGCGGAGTTTTGGATTGCCCAAAATTCAATTCGGGAAATGTATTCTGGATCAGGCTTTGGAGAATATTAAAATAAATATTCACGATAGGAACCTGTACCGGCCAGGTATCATGTAAGGGATGATTGTTGAAATAACTGTTGATTAGCTTGCCGGATAATTCGGTTTTATATTCCCAATACCGTGAAATAAAAAGAAACGAATTCCAAAGGATATCATAATTAATGAGCAATCCGGGATCTTCGGATTGGGTGTCTTTGAAAATGAATATATGATTGTCGACGGAAATCAAGGTCTTTGAATAAACCGAAGACCGGTTTGGGATACAGTGTTTTGGAGAGGTTGTACTGCTTGCATGGTAATAGATGGTCGGTAATTCACTAGAAGTGTGTTCCAAACGAGATATCATAATTTCGAATGATGCATTTTGTATTATCCGAAATTCTTCCAACACGTAAGCCAACCAGGATGTATCCTCCAGATCAGTTGCTAAAACCAATTTCACGGATCGATGAACTGTCGATGCCACAATTCAATATTCAATGCACCCCAGATATCCCGGTTGAAATTACCTTGCCGGATAACGTGGTCTACAATATTTCCAATATTGAAAATGCCACGTTCGATGGTTTTGCGGCTTCGGAAAATATCCAGAATAAACTCCTTAAGGGGCCCGGCCATCCATTCATTAATAGGAACTGGAAATCCCATTTTATCTTTTCTGTTCACGATCTCTTTAGGAAGTATATTTTTAACAGCCTGCAGCATTACAAATTTTGTCTTTCCTTCTGAGAATTTCATTGTTGGAGGAATACTGGCGGCTAACTCAACGATCCGGCGATCGAGGAATGGAACCCTTGATTCCAGGGAAACGGCCATACTGACCCTGTCCTCAATTTGCAGCAGGGTGGGCAATAATGTTTTAAGATCAAAGTAAGTCATCTTATTAAAGTAAGATTTGCTCTCAGGGGCATTGAAGATCGCCTGAAATTTGTGCTGAATACGATCCTCATCCCTTGATTCAACCAGCTCCTTTGAATACAGTAATTTTAAATTGGGAGAACGATCTACCAGGCGATAATAACGCTGGTCCATAGAATCAAATAAACCGTGTGAAAACTGGTTCTTTATTAATGGAATGTACTGTTTGAGCATGGGGAGGTTTGGAATAATCGATTGCAGGGATACAATGTGTTTTCCTTCTTCCCGGGTCTCCAATATTTCTCCTTTCAGACACTGTTCCAGATAGGCAACAGCGTAACGGGCGTACCCACCAAATACTTCATCGGCTCCCTGTCCTCCTAATACTACTTTTACGTGTTCAGAAGCTAATTTCGAGATCATGTATTGGGGAAATATTCCTGGCCCTGCCCCGGGTTCGTCCATGTGATAGACCAGTGTGTGAATATTATCGATGAAATCCTGAGCCGACGGGAAAACGCTGTAATGGTCGCTATTAATATATTCACTGACGATACTGGCGTATCCGGACTCATCGTATGCATCTCCATCTTTAAATCCACCGGTAAAGGTTTTCAATTTGCCGAAATAGTTTTTGGAAGCCAAAACAGCAACGGTACTGGAGTCCAAACCACCACTTAAATGCGCCCCAACCGGAACATCGGAGCGTACTTGCAGAGATAGGGCGCTTTCAAAGAGGACTAAAAGTTCATCTGTAAATTGATCCAAGGATTTTGAATCATCTATCTGGTATTTAAGTTTCCAATATTCTTCATGCTCTATAACTTTACCCTTGCGGACAATCATATAATGTGCCGGTTCCAGCTTTTTGATATGTTGGAATAGCGTTTCATCTCCCAGAATCAACTGAAAGGTAAGGTACTCCTGCAAAGCCGGAATATTCACCGAAGATGTGACAGCCGGATGTTTAAATAGTGCTTTTATTTCAGAGCTGAAAATGAAGCAATCTGAGGTGGTAAAATAATAAAGTGGTTTAATCCCAAACTGGTCACGAGCGATAAATAGAGAAGCGTCTTCTGCGTCGTAAACAGCAAAGGCAAACATCCCGTTGAGCATGTCCAAGACAGCTTTGCCGAAATGGATATACGAATACAACAGTACTTCTGTATCAGAAAATGTTTTTAACTGTACACCAAGTGAAATAAGCCTTTGCCGTAGCTCTATATAGTTATAGATTTCGCCATTATAGATAATACTGTACCGTCCATCGGATGAATGCATGGGCTGATGACCAAATTGCAGATCAAGCACGGATAACCGGACAAATCCCAAGGTAGTGTCATCCTGAAAGAACACCCCTTCATCATCGGGACCTCGATGTTTTTGCGAGTGCATCATATCCCGTATGATGAGCTCCCTGTTAGTGGTGTTTCCACCCTGAAATCCTGCAATTCCGCACATTATACGCCTATCCGGCTGATGGTACTTCTGCGAATGTTATGAATATTATACTGAGCAACAGCTAGTTCCTGATTCTGTGGGTAAAGCTTATTTAGCCCATTGTATTGCCTTTTCCAACCACCAAAAGGCCAATGGTATAAAATGCCCATTACCAAGTAACCGAGGGTGGTTACACTGCTAACCATTTTGCTGGAACTTTCTTTCTGGTCGTATCGGAGGATGAAGGGAACCTCACTAAAGCGGCAACCCATCAGTTTCAGTTTTACAATGACTTCCAGCGTGGTTGTAAATCCAAGACCGCGAAGTTGTACAAACCCATTGCCAAATATTGCAATAGCATCCTTTATTACCGAAACGCGGTATGCCCGAAAACCACAACTGTAATCCTTAACACCTTTAATATTAAATACTAATTTCATAAACAGGTTTGCCAAGCGGCTGATTATGGTCCGGTAATTATCCAATCCTTTCTGTCCTCCTCCAGGTTGAAAACGGCTGGTGTTTACGACATGAAAACCATTTTCAACCTGATCGATCAGGTCAAAGATGTATTTCGGATCGTGTGTATCGTCCCCTTCGACCCGAACAAGAACGTCATCACGGTCAGCAATCCGCGAAATATGTTCAAAACCATCCCGCTCTGTTTCTCCGAGGCCACGATTTATTTCATGTTTTAGGACGGTCATTGGAATATCTCCTTTGGCGGAATATTCCTCTAAAATAGTCCCGGTCTTGTCTGTGCTGCCATCATTGACAACGACCAAATGGTAATTCACGGATTTCTCTTTAAACCGCGCAGCTATTTTCGGGAGCAGTTTAGGTAAAGATGCTTCTTCATTATAGGCAGGTAATAAGAGATAAATCATCCGAAGTGGTTGTTATTTAACAGGGTAATTAAAAGTTACGTTCAAAATCATCTGAATTCTAGGCCTTCAAAAATTATTATTAGGTATAGGTTATGATTTTTTTAAGCTTAGATGAATCATAAATCCTTGTTTTCTTGATAAAAATCGATGCAGGCTATGAGGTATTTTAAAAGGTAACGACCGTGCTGGAAAAAAATTAAGAAATACATCATTAACATGGAAATATGGCTTAACCATCTCCAGTATCATTTCTTTATTGTAGGACTTGCCTAATGGATTTTTATCTCCGTCATATAATTTAGTAATCTCATCCACATCGGTTTGAGCAAATATATTTTGCCTGCCTCTGCCTTTTAGTCCACCACCAAATCTATTCAGCAATTTTCCGATCGGGGTAAGAAATCTCCAGTTTCTCAGAAAAATATTTCTGTAATATACTGAAATGGAAGCGGTACCCCCGGATTTAAGTACTCGAGCTATCTCTGCAACACATGCTTGCGTGTTTGGGGTGTGATGAATAACCCCCTGACAATTGACATGATCAAAAAAAGCATCGTCATAACTCATTGACTCGGCATTTTGCTTGCTAAATGAGGCATCGAAACCCATAATATTTAGCCGTTTCTTAGTCATATCCAAGGCTGTCCGGGTTAAATCAGCGACGTATAAATCAACTGCCGGATATGACTCCAGGATTGTCGCGGACCAAAATCCGATACCACAACCCAGATCCAGGACTCTGTTTCCTGCAGCTTGTTTTGGTATGTATTCCTCCTTATTAAAATGACCGGCAAAGACGTCCTCAATGTAAACCCTTTCGTGGTCGTTAAAAAACTCAAGGGTGCCGGGATCAAAATTGGACTCGCCACTGAAAAGAGGATTTTCGTCCCAGAATTTTTCTACTTCCCGTATAGAAACATCTTTCAAAATTTTCTTTTAAAAGGGTGCATTCTTTTTACTAACGTATAATTATGAATCATCTTATTTAATAACAGGATCAAATTATTAACATCGTTCATAATGGATGTGAAATCCAGGTCTTTGTCAAGCTCCAGGACTAGCATCAGATGGGCTAACAATTTAAAACAAGCACTCCTGGAATGAAGAATCGAAGTAATTCTTTCTTAGCCATTTGAAGGATCTATTCCATCGGCAATAGAGGCTGAAATGGAAAGGGAAGAGTTCCTTACCTCATTGCTGAATACCGGATCAAGTCACGTTTCGGACTTTTGGTATACATCTTTATTTATCTTTAAATCCAATTTCATGACAGGATTTGTTAATACGGAGAATCCTGAATACTTCACTTGTTGATCCTGGTGATCCTTGTTTGGATGGTAAGCATCAATTTTGCTACAGCATCTTTAATCTGTGTGTCAACCGTTGTGATTCTAATTTCTGCATGATCCGGTGCTTCGAATGGACTATCGATGCCGGTAAAGCCCTTGATCTCACCTTTACGAGCGCGCGCATATAGACCTTTGACATCCCTCTGTTCACAGATCTCGAAGGGCGTATCCACAAAAACTTCAATGAAGTCGTCCGGACCAATGATGTTACGTGCCTGTTCACGCATGGCGATGGTCGGGCTGATGAATGAACAGATGGTGATGATGCCATTCTGGCAAAACAATTTGGCTACTTCTGCGATGCGACGGATGTTTTCGGCGCGATCGGCTTCCGTAAAAGACAGATTGTTGTTGAGGCCGGTGCGAATGTTATCACCGTCCAGCACTTCCACGACATAACCGTACTCGTACAGCGTCCGTTGAAAGGCTGTGGCTATGGTGCTCTTACCGGAACCTGACAGGCCGGTGAACCAGAATACCATACCACGTTGTGCCAGCAGGTTTTCTTTTTCCTGCCGTGAAACGAGTGAATCGTGGATGGGATGAAGATTATTCACGGTTTCGAGGCATTAAGGTGTAATGTCACGATTTCAGAGTGTCAGATTTAAAACCCATCCCTAAATCCCCTCCGGAGGAGGGGACTCCGTTCCAATTAAATGGATATTCTTGAAACTCAATAATAGATCTACTTTTCCTTGCTGCCCCGCTTCATCCAACTCCTGATCGTACCGCGAGGTACCAGCATCCAGGCGCGTTCGTGGAGGTAATAGATGAATATCTTTCCGATGAACTCCAGGGCACCGACTTTTATGGCCGTATCGACCTTGCCAGTGATGAAATAGGTGATGGCAATGGTGGTGGAAGTAGCAACAATGCGCCAGGTAAATCCTTTCAGGATGCTGCGCGCATGCGACTCTGTTCTGTATTCAGCCAAGAGATAATGATTTGATAGCCAGCCGGTCATGGCTGATCACGGAGAACCGGATGTTCAGATGCAGGTACAAATTAAGTCAGAATAGAAATTCAAATCAGGATCAGACCCGGAGTATTGATTATCAAAGCCTCCAGTAGACCAGATTGGGATCGGTAGGCCGGTCAAAGACCCCTTTAAGATCATACAGGATGGGCTGACCATTCATCAATGATCGCAGGTATTCCAAGGTCATCGTCCGGTACTCCTTATGACCCACGGCGACAATGATCGCATCGTAGTTGCTGGACAACTCTTCCATCATCATCAGCTTGTATTCATGAGCCACCTCATTCGGTGAGGCGTGCGGATCCATCAGATGGACATTGATCGAATAATCCATCAACTCACGCACCAGGTTTACCACCTTGGAATTGCGGATATCGGCTACGTCTTCCTTGAAGGTTACACCCAGGACCAGTACTTTGGAATTACCGGGGTTCTTACCTTTCTGGATGATGGTCTGAACCAATTTTTTAGCGATAAAGTTGGGCATGTTGTCGTTGACCCTTCTTCCGCTGGCGATCACCTGGGGTTCAATACCCAATTCGCGGGCACGGTGCAGCAGATAATAAGGATCTACCCCAATGCAGTGGCCGCCAACAAGTCCGGGATACAATTTCACGAAGTTCCACTTGGTACCGGCAGCCTCAATAACCTCTTTCGTGTCAATGCCCATGCGATCAAAAATGATCGACAATTCATTCATCAGGGATATGTTGATATCCCGCTGGGTGTTTTCAATCACTTTAGCCGCTTCGGCGACTTTTATGCTGGACGCCGGATAGACACCTGCTTCAATGATGTGTCCATACGTCTTGGCAATCTCACTGCGGCTTTCTTCGTCACATCCGGAGACGATCTTGAGGATCTTGGTCAGCGTCCGTACTTTTTCACCGGGCACGATGCGCTCAGGTGAATAGCCCAGTTTGAAATCCTGTCCCATTTTTAACCCGGAAAGCTGTTCCAGAATCGGCAGGCAATCTTCTTCGGTACATCCCGGATATACGGTGGATTCATATACGACATAATCGCCGGCTTTGAGGGCTTTCCCCACGGTTTCCGATGCCTTCTTCAACGGGG
>JAGQWV010000040.1 GCA_020437045.1 Saprospiraceae bacterium
CGCTGTGTCGGCCCAATTTTCTTTACCACCATTGGAGTATTCTTACAATGCTCTTGAGCCATACATCGATGCCATGACGATGGAAATCCATTATTCCAAGCACCATCAAGGATACGTCAATAATCTAAATAAAGCTGTGGAAGGTACACGATTAGCTGAGATGCCACTAGACGAGATGCTCATCAATGCTGAAGCGCGTGGCGCGGCAATCAGAAACAATGGCGGAGGACACTACAATCACTCTTTGTTTTGGTCTATTTTGTCCCCGGAACCGGATAAAACGCCCAATGGAAACTTAGCCACGGCCATACAAGCAACTTTTGGGAGTCTAGACAGCCTAAAAAAGGCACTTAATATTGCGGCAACCAAGAGATTTGGATCAGGTTGGGCTTGGTTGTATGTTACGCCAGATAAGAAATTGGCAGTATCGTCTTCACCTAATCAAGACAATCCACTAATGGATGCTGCAGGTTCTGAAAGAGGTATTCCCATCCTAGGTATTGACGTTTGGGAACACGCTTATTATCTCAAGTATCAAAATAAAAGAGGAGACTACCTAGGTGCCATTTGGAATGTATTGGATTGGGAAAGGGTCAGTGAAAATTATGACAAAGCGATGAGCAGCCCACTTTTATTAAAGATAGAAAAAGATTCTTGGACGGCGCTGAAAGACTTTCATAAGGTGATGGCACAGACCTACCATCCTATGGAAGAAGGTAATTTTACACCTATTAGGACTCGATCAGGCGAACTGGTTGAGAAAGCAGAGCTATTGGCCTCTTCACCTATTCCGTCATCATTTAACACAACTGCAATCAAAACAGCCATCAATGATCTGATCATGGGTAGTAAAAAATTGCACAAATTAGCCCTAAAAAAAGGTAATGATAGCAAGGTAAAAGATAGCTTGGATGCCTTACATGATGTGTTTCATACCATTCAGGGATTGTGTAGCCATTAATTTTTCATGAGAATAGTATTTTTTTTAACAATACTTTGTCAATATTAAAGGTTTGTATTACCTTTGCGATCCTTTTAGAAAAAGGAAGTTTTATTTTGTAAGTAATTTAATCATTGTATAAATGAAAAAGGATCTTCACCCACAAGATTATAGAATGGTCGTATTCAAGGACATTTCAAATGACGAAATGATTTTGACAAGATGATGTGCCAAGACTCGCGAAACGGTTACTTTTACGGATGGTAAGGAATATCCGCTAGTAAAAGTGGAAATTTCATCGTTTTCACATCCATTCTTTACAGGAAAAGTAAAATTTGTGGATACAGCCGGACGTATTGATAAATTCAATAAGAAATTCTCCAAATCCAGATTCAGTAAATCTGAATCTTAAGGAGGCTAGAACTCAACAAATTATATTCACTTTTGAAGGACAAAGCCTCATGATTTCATGGGGCTTTTTTAGTTGTCATGCATATCATCCTTTTTGATACCGACGTTCGCGATGCCCTATTGCCGCTCACCTACACCAGGCCGGTTTGCGAATTACGTGTCGGAGTGCTGACCATCCGGGAGAAGTGGGAGAAAATGCTCGGGACCCTTTCGAGTAGCTTTATTACCACCGAATATCTGGAACCACTCTTTCCGATTGCAATCCATGATGACAACTTTTTAATCAATGGATCGGTCTTGCCGAGTCAGGGTTTTGTGGATGTTATTCGCACCTTAAACTCGGGCGAAGCTTTGATGCTTGCCGGAGAGTTGATGGCCGCAAGGTTGTCGAAGGATAGTTTTGAGAAGCTATTGATCAAACAGGACCTGGATGAGTTGGTCGGTTATGAGATTGAACCCCACCTGATTCAAATGCTGGATTCCCTGACGGTGATGACAGAACTGAGCCGCGATCAGATTGCCTTTGATATTCGGCTGTTGGGAGAAGCTGATCAAGTGCCAGATGGCCTGGAGATTCCCGGTGATTATCCCATCTTTATTGATCCGGATGCCAGAATAGAACGTGCATTGATCAATGCCAGTGATGGTCCCGTATATATAGGACCCCAAGCACATATCATGGATGGTGCCACCCTGCGAGGTCCTGTCTCTATTGGCGCAGGGACGATTATAAAGAGTCATACGTTCCTTTCAAAAGGAGTATGTATTGGTCCGTCATGCGAAGTAGCAGGTGAAGTGAAGCAGAGTGTTATCCTGGGATATTCCAACAAATCGCACGAGGGATATTTAGGTGATTCCGTAATTGGCGAATGGTGTAATCTTGGTGCTCTCACGAGTAATTCGAATCTTCGAAACACGTTTACACCGGTAAAAATGTGGAACTACTCCACCGGGGCAATGGAGGTCACCCAAAAGAATAAATGTGGATTTTTTATGGGAGACTATAGCCGGACATCTATTTTGACGAAGATAAATTCGGGAACGGTGGTCGGTGTATCGTGTCATTTGTATGGAGAAGAGGTGATGTCGTCCTTTATTCCATCCTTTTCCTGGGGTAATTCTTCCAATCCTACGGAGTATCATTTGGACAAAGCGTTGGAAGCCATCGCAATATTCCGGTCATTCAAAGGTGCTTCAACTTCTGATGAGATACGTGAACTATTAACGCGTATTTTTAAACTTACCGATATTTATCGATCCAAACATAACGCATGATTGACTCCCGGGTACGTTGGTGGCAAAGGTTGCTCAGTTATTTTACAGAAGTATCTTTGCAGACCATTGAAGGAGAGTATAATCCTTCCCTACAGGTAAGTCTGGTGAGAAATCGATTTCAGCTATCTACTGAAAATGCCATCTATTCTTTTGATGATTTGTATCTGAATTTCAGTCGTGCCTTTCAGCAGGTCACGCTCCCTTCTGACGATTCGTCGTTGTTGTTGCTGGGACTTGGGTTGGGAAGTGTGCCATTGATGCTGGAGCAGCAGTTCTCCCGATATTATGATATCACCGCGGTTGAATTTGATGAATCAGTCATCAGTCTGGCTTCAGCCTTTACCTTTCCCCGGTTGAAACAGAAAATGCATGTGGTCCATGCGGATGGTGAAATTTATGTCCAATCGGTGGAAAATACGTTCGATTTTATCATTCTGGATTTATTCCTTGATGATGTGATTCCTCCCTATTTTGAATCGAGAGAAGGTATAGAGCAAATCAAAAGCATTTTGTCACCAGATGGAATGTTGATGATCAACCGGCTATATCGTAGTGGTAGCGATAAAAAGAGAACGGATCGATTTTACAAGGACGTCTTTCTCAAGGTCTTTGAAACAGGAAGGCATTTAGATGTGCACGGTAATTGGATTCTCCTAAATCGATAGATGCCAATCTCCAAAATCATCACCTTTTTCGTGACAGTCTGGGCTGGATTTAATTTGTTTTTTTATCGGAGAAAGGTAGACCTAGGGTAATGAAAAGCAAAAAAAAACCACAGCATCCCTTTTGATACTGCGGCTTTTACGAACACACTCAAAACTATTTTTCATACGCAAGATATGGCTTTTCACCTATATGATGCAAGTGTTAGTGAGTTTTTTTTCGAATTTTAACAAAAAAAATGTTCGAATTGATATTTTCATAAATTCTAATGCGTACTAGATGGACATTTTATCAAATTTCCAACGTACAAAGGCCTCCATAGCCTCGTAATTGGCTAGACCCAGTTGGTGGTAGGCCGCTGCGGTAGCTTTATTTCGATCTTCTGCTCTTTCCCAAAACTCCCGCTCATCTGCACCCGGAAAGGGTGGCCTGTCCTTTTGAGATTGATGCATAAAGATAGCCTTTCGTTTGTTGGCTACTTCCGTAGGGCTCAGGGGAACAGCCATTTCAATCTGATTGATACCCCATTCATGCCATGCACCCCGGTAGAGCCACAACCAGCAGTCTTTCACCCATGCTTGGCCTTTCAATTTGTCCATGCCCGCCAGTATTGCATCAAGGCACACTTTATGTGTGCCATGAGGGTCTGCCAGATCGCCGGCAGCATAGACCTGGTGAGGTTTTACCTCTTCTAGAAGCTCGGCGATGATGTCAATATCTTTTCCGGTGAGGCTCCCTTTGGTAGAAAGTCCTGTTTCATAAAACGGCAGATCAAGAAAGTGAATGTTTTCGTCCTTTAGACCACATATTCGAGCACCGGAACGAGCTTCACCACGTCGTATCAGTCCTTTGATTTTTCTGGTTTCCGGAAGGTCTTTTTCGCCAGCTTGTTTTTTATTCAAATGCTTGGTTATTTTCTGATACAGTGAGTGTATCTTTTCAGCATCTATTTCCAGCGTTGGGCTAAATTCATTGAGAAACTCGATAAAGCGCAGTGCATCGTGATCGTGTACCGCAATATTGCCTGATGTTTGATAAGCTACATGCACTTCATGTCCCTGCTCCACCAACCGGATAAATGTACCACCCATGCTAATTACATCATCATCAGGATGTGGACTAAATAAAATGACTCTTTTCTTGGCAGGTAATGCCCTTTCGGGACGTTGGGAATCATCAGCATTCGGTTTACCCCCGGGCCATCCGGTGATGGTGTGCTGCAATCGGTTAAAAATCTTGATGTTAATATTGTAGGCACTATCGTGTTCCACGATGAGGTCACTGAGTCCATGCTCATTATAATCCTCATCTGTGAGTTTCAAAATCGGCTTGCCCGTGGTTTGAGCCAACCAAATGGTCGCACGGCATATGAGGTCGTCGGTCCAATTGCATAGACCTACCAACCAGGGTGTGTGGATTTTTGTCAAGGCCTCTGCTGCCGGTTGATCCAGAATGAAGCGTACATTGGGATGTTTTTGTAGAAAGGAAGCCGGGCAAGCAGGAGTGATTGGATCCTCCACTGCCTTGCGAACAACCTCTGCTTTATGCATTCCAAAAGCAAGTAAATAGATCATTTTAGCTTTAAAAATGCTGGCAATACCCATGGTGATCGCCCGGTATGGCACCTTATCGACTTCAATGAAGTCTTTGATAGCATCACGTCGGGTGATGTTGTCTAATTTTACCAGCCGGGTCACCGATCCCTCAAAAGATCCCGGTTCGTTAAAGCCGATATGACCGGTTCTTCCGATTC
>JAGQWV010000041.1 GCA_020437045.1 Saprospiraceae bacterium
TTATACTCTACCTCCAGCGTAACCGGCTGAGTGTGGTCTCTGATCGTAAGATCTCCTTTCAACACATATTCGTTGTCACTTAATTTTTTGAAAGAAGTGGATATAAATTTAATTTCCGGATACTGCTGGGCATTAAAAAAATCATCAGACTTTAAGTGCTCATCCCTTTGTTCATTTCGCGTATTCACACTACTCGTTTTAGCGGAAAACTTGATTTGAGCTCCTTCAAAATTTTGATCACCATCCGTCACCACAGTGGCATCAAACTCATCAAAAGATCCGGTAACTGTTGACACCATCATGTGCTTTACCTTAAAATGAATTTCGGAATGGGCTTCGTCGATTTTCCATTTTGTGCCAACTGCTGTTGTTGCTTCCATAATTGATTTATTTTATTGATCATTTAAGTTTTAAGAATTATTCCTGTAATTAAAATGACTTATTATTGATCTTAGGAGTTCGATATTATCGTAGGATTATCAATAATTAATTTAAAGCATCGGTATTTCCATGATCAATACTTTAACACTGTTTTGGGTTTCAATCTTTATCTGATCAACATCCCATATTCCGATTCCATCCCGAAGTTCTAATTTCTGATCTTCAACCATTACTTCACCCTCGATAACAAAAAAGTAAACTCCATTCGTCGGCTCATGCAAGTGATAAACCTCTGTATATCCATCATCCAAATTCCCCAGATAAAACCAGGCATTCTGATGAATCCAAACTCCCTGATCAACAGCTGAGGGAGACAATATCTGATATAAACGATTTTGCAATTGCGAAGGATCGACACTAATCTGATCGTAGCGCGGTTCGACATTTTCCTGATTCGGATAAACCCATATCTGGAGAAATTTAACTTCCTGGTCAGAATTTGCATTGATCTCACTATGTCTGATTCCCGATCCGGCACTCATCACCTGCACATCTCCTGTCCTTATTACCACAGTGTTGCCCATGCTGTCTCGGTGTCTAAGATCGCCTTCCAGAGGGATGGAAATGATTTCCATGTTGGCATGCGGATGTGTACCGAAACCCATCGCCGGGGCAACCACATCATCATTTAAAACACGTAGTACACCAAAATTCATGCGGTCTGAACGGTGATAATTCCCGAAGCTAAAAGTGTGGTGGGTATTCAACCAACCGTGGTCTGCGTGACCGCGTGTATTTGCTTTGTGAATGACGCTCTTCATAACGTATCCTCATTTTCTTTTCACAAAGTTGCAGCGATATCAGCCAGGCAAGATGTAAAAATGACGGCTGGATATATAAAAACGGCGGATTATCCGGTGGCTCGCAAATGACTGGGTGACAAACCGGTCTGCTTTCGAATGTAACTGCTGAAATGTAATGGATCGGCAAAACCCAATTGATACGAAATCTCCTTTATGCTCAATGGCGTATGCAGTAGGAGCCTTTTTGCCTCGAGCGTTATACGATCCTGAATAAATTCTTTGGCCGACTTACCGGACATTTTCTTTACCGTCTGACTTAGGTGCTTGGAACTTATGTGGATTTTGTCAGCATACTGACTCACCTGGTGCCATTGATTAAACTTTTCTTCCACCAGCTGTTTAAACGCTCTCAGCATACAGACACCACTATCCTCCTCATTTAATTGCTTTGCGTCCAGCGAACAGCTATTGCTGCAATGAATAAGAAATAGCTGCAGAAGAGCACCCAAAACCCGGTTGCGATACCTTGCTCCGGCAGCAATCGCTTCTTGCATCTCTCTGGTGATCTGCCGCAATTGATCAAATATTTCCCCATCTACAGGCAGAGGCGGTGTTTCTCCAAATTGGCGAAACAGGTTGATATTGCTAATAAAACTTTCCGGAATATTATTTTCCATGAGGAAATCCCGGGAAAAGGTAATGACCCATCCCAAAGGAACACTAGTCGTCACCACCTGGTGTATTTGTCCGGGGCTGACAAAATGTACCTCGTTGCAGCCAAACGGATAAGTCTGGTAATCTATCACATGTTTTCCCATGGCCTTCCCCACAAGAATTACAGTAAAATAATCATGCCGGTGGGGGTGATCCGGTTTATCTTGATTTTGCCGATGCAACACCTGCATTTCCTGTAGGAAAAAGTCATTGGTGGGTTTTCTCCTTTTCAGGTTTGATTGAATAGATGGCATGATGGTAAGAATATAAAACTTAAACTTAATCGGGCTTTAAATGTTGAGCAAGTGGTTTTAAAAAATCAGATCATATTCACTTCTGACTCTAGCGGTATCCCAAAGATGTCCAGGATAGATTGCTGAATCGCCTGGGCCAGGTGGTACATCTGGGAGCCGGTTGCGTGTCCGTAGTTCACTAAGACCAGGGCATGTTTAGGATATACTCCCGCATCACCGATCCGGTATCCTTTCCAACCCGCCCTCTCAATTAACCAGGCAGCAGGGATTTTGCACCTCTCCTCTCCGGCTGCGTAAGAAGGCATATCCGGATAATCAGCTAGCATTCCCTCATAGAATGATCGGGTAACAATAGGATTCTTAAAAAAGCTTCCTGCATTACCAATCACCGAAGGATCGGGTAATTTTGAAGATCTTATCTCGATCACGGCTTCGCTGACATCACGAATGCCTGGTTCTGCAATTCCCCTTTCCAGCAGTACATTTCGGATGTCACCATAATTCAAAGAAAGAGGATGGTTATCTAAGGTCAACCTTATCTGTACAGAGGTTACAATATACTTGCCTTTAAGATCTCGCTTAAAGATACTATCGCGATAGCCGAAGTCACAATCAGTCCTGGTAAATGTCCTCTTAATTCCAGTCTCTAATTCGATGCCCTCCAATTGATAAAAAACGGTATCAAACTCCACCCCATACGCTCCAATATTCTGAATGGGCGCAGCTCCGACCGTTCCCGGGATAAGAGAAAGATTTTCAAGCCCTCCATAATTGTGCTGAATCGTCCATTGAACCAACTCATGCCAGACTACCCCACCACCGGCTTCTACGATGACATGCTCTTGACTTTCAGCTATAACCTGAATCCCACCGATGGCATTTCTGATGATCAGGCCCGGATAATTTCTGGTGAAAAATAAATTACTTCCGCCCCCAAGGATAAGCCGTTGATGTGGAAGTTTCAAAACCTCCGAAAGCTCAGCCTGGCTGTGTACTTCTGCAAAATAGGATGCCTCAGCTCGTAAACCAAAAGTATGATACTGTTGTAAATCCTGATGCTCAATGACTCGTACGGACATCACGAAAGGGTCTCAAATTGCAAACGTGCCAGATGGCTATAGGCTCCGTTATCTTTGGCGGCCAGCTCTTGATGACTGCCTTGCTCGACGATACGCCCTTCTTCGATGACGTATATACAATCTACATCCCGAATAGTAGAAAGTCGATGAGCGATAATTACGGAGGTTCTACCTTCCATCAATTTGTTAAGGGCATCCTGCACCACTTTTTCCGATTCAGCGTCCAGTGAAGAAGTTGCTTCATCAAGAATGAGGATATCCGGATCTCTCAGAATGGCCCGGGCAATAGCAATGCGCTGGCGTTGTCCGCCGGAAAGTTTAACTCCCCGCTCTCCTACCACGGTATCCAACTGCTCAGGGAAGGAAGTGATGAAATCCCAGGCATTGGCTTTTTTGGCAGCCTCAATAATTTCTGCTTCTGAAGCTCCATGCCGACCGTATAAGATATTCTCCCGAATACTCCCGCCGAATAAAATTACTTCCTGTGGAACAACGGAGATTCTTTTACGCAAGGCTGTAATATCATAGTCATCGATCTTTTGACCGTCGATAAGAATCTCACCGCCATTGACTGGATAAAAACGCATTAATAATTTGGCAATAGTTGATTTACCTGAACCACTTGCTCCCACCAGAGCAATCTTATGACCGGAAGCAACCGAAAATGAAATGTCTTTTAGGACCGGCATATCATCACGGGTCGGATAAGCAAACGAAACATGCTCAAATTGGATTTTACCCTGGAGATCCAAATCTGGAACCGTCTTCTGGTCATCTCTAAGTGCGATTTCCTGCTCCTGATCCAGAATTTCCAAAATCCGCTCCGTTGCTCCTAAAGCTCCTGATAAAGTAGTAAACAAATTACCTATACTAGCAATAGCACCTCCAATCAAACCCGTATAAATAATAAAAGAAAATAAATCTCCCACTTGCATGGTGCCCTCTTCAACCAGCATCGCTCCCTGCCACAGTACGAAAAATATACCGCCGAAAAGCACGGTGATAATGAAGATGAAAAACAAACCACGAATGCGGGCAAACTTTAAGGAAATATCTACAATCTCACCGACCGACTGAGCATAACGCACCGATTCAAACCATTCGTTAGTAAAGGATTTGACCGCAGCAAAAGACTGCAGACTTTCCTCTACAATGGTGTTGGTTGCCGCCAGCGTATCCTGTCTCCTTCGTGACAACTTTCGAATATATCTGCCAAAGACCATTGCCAGTATTACGATAACCGGAAATGACAACAACATGATAAGTGATAATTTTGGTGCCAACCAGGCGAGAATTACAATCCCGGATACCAAAATAACCAATTGACGTAGAAATTCCGCCAGGGTGATACTGAATGCTCCTTGCAACTGTTCGACATCCGCGGTGATTCTGCTGGTAATCTCTCCCACCCGGCGTTTTTCGTAAAAAACAATGGGCTGTGTGATCAGCTTATTAAATAATGCCTTGCGTACATCGGCCATCCCCTTTTCGCTCACAATGGCAAAAAATATCGTGCGCAGATAGGAAAAGCCTCCCTGCAACACCAGAATAACCAAAAATAGTAAACCATATTGCTTGACTGAATAGGGTAATCGGCTATCACCATTAGCAGCATTAGCCATCTCACCCGCGGCCCCCGGGAAAATCATAAAAATCAGACTCGAAATAATCAACAGCACCAGACCCACCCCAAAATACCCCCGATATGGTCGGATAAAGCGATAGATTTTTGCGGACTGACGAACCAGTTCCCACGAGATTTTTCTTTTTTCTACGCTATTAGATTTTTGCCTGAAGCTCATAGTAGTTCAGCTTGATCGTTGCAAATATAACATACCTCCCAGCGGAAAAGATCATTGCAGTGTCACAAAGTCACGTATCATGATGGAAAGGATCCCTGTTATCATGCAGACAGCCAAGGATTTTAGATGAATTTCGTCAGGAGATTAAGTTGACCGGCATGGTAGATATCGTGATGAATAATGCCTACCAACACCTCCCGGAAACAATATTGTTTTTCGGGAACCTTCGCTTCCAGATCTATTGATTTCGTTTCCAACAGGTGCATCAGTCGTTCCTGACTTTCATGCAGCCGTTGAATCAGATCCATCCATTCATCCATCATTAACACTTCAATGGTTGGAAAATTTTCAACATCAGAAACCTTATGATGTTGGCCCGTCTCCAAAAGTTTGATTACATAATTTCTCCAGGCTAACATGTGACTGACCAGCTCGGCGATATTATAACTGGCATCCAGTCTGAGTAATGCTTTACCAATAGGTATATCCTGGATGGTCTTCTTGATGTTTTTTCCATACCAGGTAGACCCCTGGTAGACATTATCCAGCATAGATCGAATCTCCTCTTGTGTCATCGGACGAAAGACAATTTCATGAAGAGAACAAGGTAAAACAAAATCGAAATAATCAAAGGAAAGATCTTATCCCCATACAGAAACAAGCTTGAATTGATGGAAATTCTGAGCTCAAATGATCCCCAAAAAGACCCCCATAAAGGTGAAGATGAGGGCCAGAAATATCAAAGTAAAGGAAAACCAAGCCACCCGGCGTAAATCCTGATTGAAAATCTGTAAAACTGAAAATTTAACATCCGCTGGTTGTATCGGAGTATCAACATACGGACGGGAAAAATATCCAAAGATTAGAGGGGCTGGTAATAAAATAAGGGAAAGGCCCAATCCGGTCACCGGGAAGGAAAAAAGAAATACAAATAGGATCAGGGAAAAACCGATCATAAAGTTGTTAAGTGTTCGCAAGAGCGAAGTCTTATTAAGACCATTTACCATACAGTATTTAAGTACATTGGGGTAAATCATATAGTTAGCAAATCCAGCAAAACCCATCAATAAGGTCAGATTTAAAAAGAACGGATTCTTAATCTGCTGAAAAAAAAAGTCGAGATTAATCAAGGTATATAATAATCCAAATGATCCGACCAGAAAAGAAACCAAACGCGTCTCCTCCAACCACTTCGGCATGACCGCTTCAGCATCAGGATGAAAATCATCGTAATCCGGAACTGGCAGATTCGACTCATGAAAGATATCATCTGAGTAGTATGGTCGCTCGCCAAATTGTTCTTTTCTTTCTGTTCGTTGCTCTGGATCCATTTACTATATCTTTCTATTTATAACGCTATAGATGCTAATAATTGTAATTGGGTGGTATGATAAAGTGAGATTTGTTCAATTTCGGGAAAAAAAAGCATAGTTGCCAGGAAATGTTCAAATAATATAACAATCACAAAACATCACAGACATAGTCCTACCTCCAAATGCATTTGTAACTTCCAAAGAAAACAACCAGAATCAGTAGCTACTCAACTGAGGGAAAAGATCATGTTTCACTGATGCTCATTGCGCCAACCGAATATTCGCGGATACTGCTGCACAAAAGGGAAAATATTGCAGTAGGCTCTCTAACTTGCCTTTTGATGTCGAGAACTGGTAACGATTAAAATACCGCTACCTTCTCATCGCCACGGGAGACCAAAAATGCTCTAACCACCCTGGTACCGGCAAAAATAAAAACCGCATAATTTGCTTCAGATCTTCGGGAGAATCTAAGCTCTTCCTCACCTATGAATCGGCCGCGATCAAGAATTACTCCTTCTACATTGCTCACCGTATATTGCAGGGGTTTGAGGTAAGTTGTATGTAGATTAATTTCACCAGGAGTATCTCCAAGATCTATTTCGATATTTTCGCTGAATTCAGAATCAATAAAGCCACGTGTCACCGCTAACTGATCACTTAAAATTTCGATTTCATCATGTTCGTCGTCCGATAAAAAGTTGATGTAGGGCTGCGATTCCTGGGTATCTGATTCAACCGGAGCATGCAATTGGGCAAAAGTGAAGGAAAAACAGAGAAATAGTACAGCGGGGAAAATGATCAGTTTCATAATAACAAGGATTGAGTGGGTCTGGAGCGTAACAGGAATTATGACAGCAAAAACTTTGCCTTTTTTTTCAATTTGGGCAAGATCAGGTGATTGTCTACGCCCGGGTCACATCCACGAAAGGAAAAAGAAAGAAACCAAGCCCTTGAAATCACAGGGTGGCAGGTCTGCCATAATTCGAGCTGGGCAAAGTATTATGCATAATTGATGCATTCTCTGACCTGAATAAGGCATAATTTTCATTAATTGGTGATATATTTCGATCTTCATTTAGCAAAAAAGCTAGACTACTGCTATTTTTCGTTACTAGACAAAATAAAAACTATAGAGAATTATGGCTATAATGATCACCGATGAATGCATCAATTGTGGTGCATGCGAGCCGGAATGTCCAAACAATGCCATCTATGAAGGTGGCGTAGAGTGGGCTATTGCTGACGGTACTTCCATTAGTGGAAGTTATACCTTAAAAGATGGTAGTGAAGTTGAAGCCAATGATCAGCAGGCTCCCATTTCAGATGACTACTATTATATCACACCGGATAAGTGCACAGAATGCGTGGGATTTCATGAAGAGCCACAGTGTGCTGCTGTATGTCCTGTGGATTGTTGTGTTCCTGATCCGGATAATGAAGAGGACGAGGACACTTTACTGGCACGAAAAAGTCGCCTGCATGTTTAGGCTTGGAAAAATATCACATTGCAGAAGAGAACATAATTAAAAAATGAGCAATCCTACTATTCAGGAAGAGGTGACCATCAAATTTGCCGGAGACTCCGGTGATGGTATGCAACTCACCGGTGGTTTATTTACAGACAATACTGCTTTAACCGGAAGTGATCTCGCTACTTATCCTGATTTTCCGGCAGAAATTCGTGCTCCGGCGGGTACTTTGCCAGGAGTTTCCGGATTTCAAATCCATTTTGGAAGTGTGCAAATTTTTACCCCGGGTGACGAATATGATGTACTGGTGGTCATGAATGCTGCAGCATTAAAAACCAACCTGCGCGCCTTAAAAACAAGTGGTACGATCATCGTCAATACAGATGGATTTGATAAAAAGAATCTACGTTTGGCTAAATATCCCGATGATGAAAACCCCCTGGAAAATGGTTCGCTGCAAGGATATGAGGTCATACCGATTCCGATCACCAAACTAACCCGGGAATGCCTGGCTGAATCATCCTTGAGTACCAAAGAACAAGACCGCTGCAAAAATATGTTTGTCCTGGGTTTTTTGTACTGGAGATACAGCAGGGATATGGATGAAACACTCAAGTATCTCAATAGTAAGTTTTCGCGTAAACCCGATATTCTTCAGGCAAATGTCAGTGTCCTGAAAGCTGGTTATCATTTTGGAGAAACGACTGAGACATACTCCGCCCGCTATGCCGTGAAAGCTGCACCACTGGAACCGGGAGTTTACCGCGGTATCATGGGTAACGAAGCCCTGGTCATGGGTTTGATAACGGCTAGCAAGAAATCGAAACTACCTCTGTTTTATGGGTCGTATCCGATCACCCCTGCATCGGACATCTTGCATGGTCTGGCATCGTATAAAAAATTTGGTGTTAAGACATTTCAAGCCGAAGATGAGATTGCCGCTGTTTGTTCGGCTATTGGAGCTTCTTATGGGGGCAATCTGGCGATTACTGGTACTTCCGGCCCTGGATTGGCGTTAAAAACAGAAGCTATCGGATTAGCGATGATGCTGGAACTTCCTTTGGTAATTGTCAATGTACAGCGAGGTGGCCCATCCACCGGATTACCAACGAAAACCGAGCAATCGGACCTTCTCCAGGCTATGTATGGACGAAATGGTGAATCTCCGGTACCAGTTATCGCAGCTAAGTCGCCCGGTGATTGTTTCTTTACGGCTATCGAAGCATGTAGAATTGCCATACAACACATGACTCCGGTCATTTTACTGAGTGACGGATATATCGCCAATAGTGCCGAACCATGGAAGTTTCCCAAAGCAAGTGATATTCCTGAAATTGAAGTCACCTTTAAAAAAGCTAATCCGGATGAAGTTTTCGAACCTTACCAACGCAATGAAAAATTAGCCCGGCCATGGGCGATTCCCGGAACACCCGGTCTTGCCCATCGCATTGGTGGGCTGGAGAAAGAAGCCGTCACCGGCAATGTATCATATGATCCGGCTAATCACGAGTATATGGTAAAAACCCGCGAAGCCAGAATAGAAATCATCGCCGATTATCTACCATTACAGAAAGTGGAAGCAGGACCAGACCAGGGCGACCTTCTCATCATAGGATGGGGATCGACCTACGGTGCCATTGCCAGCGTAACCAAATCCCTTTTGGCAAGAGGAAAATCAGTGGCTCATACCCATTTAAGACACATTAAACCTTTTCCAAAAAATTTGGGTGAACTCCTGAAAAAGTTTGACAAGATATTGGTACCTGAACTAAACAACGGACAACTTGCCAAGCTATTAAGAGATAAATATATGGTGCAGGTGTATCAGTATAACAAAATACAAGGTATGCCAATTTCCAAATCTGAGTTGGAGCACGCTGTTTTACAACTTTTAGATTAATCATAAATTATGAGTACTAATCCTCCAACCAATGGCCAAATGGCACCCCTGAAGGCAAAGGATTTCGCCACCGATCAGGATGTCCGCTGGTGCCCAGGCTGTGGTGACTATTCTATATTAAAACAAGTTCAAACGGTATTTGCCGATTTGGCTTTAGATAAAGATAAAGTAGCCGTAATCTCCGGTATTGGATGTTCGTCGCGTTTTCCTTATTATATGGAGACCTACGGCATGCACTCCATCCATGGTCGTGCCCCGGCATTTGCCACTGGATTAAAAATAGCAAATCCCGATTTGAGTGTCTGGGTGGTTACCGGCGATGGTGATGGATTTTCGATCGGAGGTAATCATCTGATGCATGCTTTGCGACGGAATATCAACATCAAGATATTGGTATTCAATAATCAGATCTATGGCCTTACGAAGGGACAGTATTCTCCCACATCTGAGCTGATGAAACGGACTAAATCGACACCTATGGGTTCTATTGATTATCCGGTGAATCCCGGTGCCTTCGCTCTGGGAGCACACGCCAGCTTTGTGGCCAGGTCAATGGATCGTGATCCCAAACACCTGAAGGAAATGCTACACCGGTGCCATGAACATGCAGGCACCACTTTTCTGGAAATTTATCAAAATTGCAATATTTTTAATGACGGAGCTTTCTTCGCTTTCACCGAAAAAGATACCAAGGAAGATAATTGTTTGTTTCTCGAACATGACCAACCGCTAATATTTGGATCGGAAAAATCGAAAGGAATTCGTTTAAATGGAATGAAACCACAAGTCGTGGATCTCGCCGCAGGCAAATTTAATCAAGACGACCTCTGGGTACACGACGAAAAAGATATATTTAAAGCAACATTACTCTCTCACTTTTTTGATGATCCGAGAGAGAATGGAGCATTGCCAAGACCATTTGGAGTTATCTATGCATCCGAACGCCCTACCTATGAAAACATGTTGGAGGCTCAGATAACCGAAGCAGAAGATGGAGGAGCGGATTTGGACGCTTTGATTGCCGGGCCAACAACTTGGGAGATTAAATAAAGAACCAAATTATAAATCGACGAGATGTCTGTATCCAAATATTTGGTAGCCATCTTTGGCGGAGCTGTATCCGGATCCGAAGCTGCTTACCAACTGGCCGAACGTGGAATACCCTCAGTGGTCTTCGATCAAAATGCTTTGCCTTATGGAAAAATTGAAGATGGACTTCCAAAATGGCATGCAAAACTTCGCGATAAAGAAGAAGAACGCATAAATAGTAAGTTGGACCATCCTTTGGTCACCTTTGTGCCCAGTACCAAATTAGGAGAAGATATTCAATTTGCCGACCTGATTCAGATGGGATTTAGTGCTGTGCTTCTGGCCATCGGTGCCTGGAAAGATCGTCCGCTACCTATAGAAGGAATCGATGAATATGTCGGGAAAGGTTTGATCTACCAAAATCCATTCATTTATTGGTTTAATCATAAGCACGAGCCAGGTTTCGATCAAAACACTTATCCTATCAAGGACGGTGCCGCTATTGTAGGTGGTGGATTGGCATCGCTGGATGTTGCCAAGGTTTTGATGTTTGAACTTGTCGAAAAAGCGCTGAAAGAAAGAGGTCATGAGGTCGATCTTTTTGCATTGGATCGTAGCATTGCCAAGGTCTTAAATGAAAAAGGACTTACCCTGGATGACCTTGGAATAGAGGGATGCACCTTGTACTACCGACGCCGTATTAAAGATATGCCGCTCTCTCCCGGATCTCCGAGCACTCCGGAGGAAATTGCCAAAGCGGAAATGGTTCGTGAGAAAATTCTGAATAACTATCAATCAAAGTATCTATTTAATATCGAGCCAAATCAAGTACCTATCGACAAAATTGTGGAAGGTGATCAATTGGTAGGTTTGATTTTCCAGAAGACGGGACTGATTAATGGGAAATTAGAACTCCTGCCCGGAACCGAAACAGCGATCCGTTTCCCCTATGTTATTTCCTCGATTGGTAGCTTGCCGGATCGCATTCCCGGTATACCGGCCTGTGGCAACACCTATGAGATTTGCGACGAGTTATTCTGCCGCCTAAGCTGCTACCCTAATGTTTTTGCACTGGGAAATGCAGTGACCGGTAGAGGAAATATCAAGGAGTCTATGGAACATGGTCGGGAAATCGCCCAAAATGTGATTGAAGGTTATCTGTCCGAAGCGGAGGGAGACCCTAATCCTATGGCCAAAGACCGAATTGCCCAGGCATTAAATAAGTTGGAAAATGAAATCCGGGAGCATAAAATAAGTACAGCTCAATACCAACAGATCATGGGCAAGGTAAAAGCTTACCAGGAGAAGTTTGGGTATGATAGTAACTTCAGGAAATGGATAGACAGCCACTTACCAAACCGGTTGGAAAATATCCTGGACAGCAGTCATTAAAGTCCGGATTGACCTTCGCCTATCCAGACAATGTTAAATTTTAATGGGGTGTAATTCGCAAACTTCGGA
>JAGQWV010000042.1 GCA_020437045.1 Saprospiraceae bacterium
ATTGAATGTCTCCTTGATAGACATTATTCTTGTCGATCAAGAAATTCCGAACCGGAATCGTATAGCGATCCTTCGACCAGCTCTTTCCATGATCGTCCGAGTATTTAAACACAAAATAACCCTGGCTGTCTACTCTTTTTACAATACCATTCTTATAAGGGGGATCATCTCCACGGATGGAGCGGATATTATCCGAATTGTGATTATAAAAAACAAATAGTCTTCCCGATGGAGCTTTTAACAGGACGGCATACGATGCCTCAGGTCCATCAGAAGGTTCGACATCTGATTTGTCAATCCAGGTTTTACCCTGGTCAAAACTTCTTTGGGAAATAATATGCTGACCATTTACTCCTTCATGACCTGATCCGGTAGTCATCACACACAGCCAGGCTCCATCATCGGTCTTCACGATATATGGCTGGTCGCTGTAGGCTTCATCGGGAATTATTAACCCATTTTTAATATTACGCCAATCAGGGTTTTGCAAATAGGAAAAAGCCGGCAGTAATAACAGCAATAAAAAACTACCCCATAAGACGTTCGATTTATATCCCTCACTTATCATTGACATTTAATTTAGAGGATAATGCTATGTTATTCATTTATGATTAAGACACTATGAATCGGGGGGAGAAAACTCTGAGTATGGATCCAATGATCTCCATCATCAAAAGAGACAAAGAGATTACCGGTGGTAGTACCGAAAGCCATTATATCCGCCACCCGGTCCAACGCATGCCGGAATACCAGATCAAAGCAATTTTTCTGAGGGAGACCATCGGTCATCACCGACCAGGTCTGACCTCCATCATCTGTTTTACACACAGTTAGCCTTAAATTTCTGGCCACTCGTTGGTCATCACTTTCTGCAGGTATAATCCAGGCTTTGTAAGGGTCCTCATGATCAATAGCAAGACAAAATCCGTAGCGCCCACTTTCGTCGGATGGCGTCACATCTGACCATAAGTTTCCGCCATCTTTACTTAAAAATACACCACAATGATTCTGTTGCCAAATAAAATCCGAATTTGAAAGACAGATTTTAATTGCATGAGGATCATGACCAAAAGGTCCAAAGGGATCTGGAAGATAATCAGCTTTCAAACCTTCATTTTTCACTTCCCATGTTTTACCTCGATCTCTACTCACATAGACCCCACCACAACTCACGCCAATCAGCAAAAAGTCGGGATCATTTGGATGCCCCAGGATCGTGTGAATGCCGGCATCATTTCTTCCTCCACCAAACCAGTGATCCTTGCGTGTCGGATGATGCCATAATGAAGAATTTAGCACGAAGTCATTTCCACCTCCCGAGCCTTCAAATAGTCCTCCCGGCTCCGTACCAATCCATAATCGATCTACTTCCGGTTGATAAAAGGCACTCCAGATTAAACGCAATGAAGCACTCTTTCCAGGGCTTATTTCCGCATCTGAGGGATAACGCGGTGTGGTAATTTCGATCCACCTTCGACCATCTCTCGAAGCGAAGAGTTTTGGTCCCCAGTGCTTCATCGAGAGCCCAACCCAATACTGTCTGGTCACAGGATCATGGTAGACCATAGAGACCGGCAGGCCCTTAAAGAAAATATCAATAAACTTTACCTGATGGTTATTTATTTCAAATACACAAAGTCCTTTGGTAGTGCCTAGTAAAAGGTGCTTCATAAAATATTTAAGTACATCGATAAAAACAATCTATCAGCCTCGATATATTCGCGAATAATCATCATTAATATACAAACCAAAGAATATTAGACTGAAATGCAAAAATGCGGATTATATATAATGCCGATAATATTACCCCAGGGGTCTATAACACTGGCTACCATTATTTCATCACCAACATTATGTGGAGCCTCATGTATCTGTGCTCCAAGATCCAAAAAATATTGAAAGGTGGTTTCAATATCGTTTACCCCCCAATAAGTTATATTATTATTTCCGACTTCTATTTCCTGATCTTCCTGGGGGATGAGACCAAGTTCATAACCACCGATATTAAATCCGACATAAAAGGGTTGATCAAAATAAGGATCCACCATAAATGCTTTTGCATACCAATTTTTAGCCCCTTCCAGATCCTTGACCATGTAAGCCGAAGTTCGCAAACCCAATATGGCCGATGATTTTACT
>JAGQWV010000043.1 GCA_020437045.1 Saprospiraceae bacterium
TAAAATGATAATTAATCCGGGCATCTTTCACCATCAAGGCCAGGGGATCGTCCGGGACCACCAGCTCGAGTACCTTTTCGAAGTGGTAATTATAGGGATCTTCAGGAAATTTCCATAAACCCAAACGGTAATGCGTCTGGGGTATGAGAGGATCGTTGAGCTGCGCCAACAATAGCACCTTCTCAAGATAGGCAATGGCGGCTCCGCTGTCTCCTTTTTTGTCATAAATTAACCCCAGTGTGTAATTGGCCAAAACGTGACCAGGATAGATTTCCAGAACCTGCTCCAATTTTGCAATAGCACCATCGTAGTCACCATTACTGGCAAGATTATTCCCCTCCTCGATCAACCGTGAGATCAACTCATTGTCTGCATAGACTTGAAAAGTGGCACCCTGGGAAATATCTACCCCGGGACCTAAAATGATCAAATTCAATGACCGTAAAGTTAGGTCTGCTCCACTGCCAACTATGGTATTAGACATACTGATGGAGTCATATGCCAGGAAGTTAAAGATCCCTGAGTTGAAGATTTGATCTTTTACATGTACACTTGATGGAATTGGCTCCTGCGAAAATCCAGGAAACAACCACAACCAACCAAAAAGAAATAAAAGTAGGTCCTTTCGTCCGGCCATTTGGATTAAACGATTTTTTCCGGAATGTCCAAGTATTTGACATAGGAAAGACTCACAGTGTCTCCAGGTATTCATCACACTTGCAGTTGATTTTTTGAGTTTGAGACTGAGGAGTGTGGAATTTATTTAACCTATCAAAAGGCTATCCACCATCCCAATCATCTTGAAAATCTTTTCTATCTATCCGGACGGTAAGCTACAAATAATTGGTAAATAAGTACCGGGCACCGATCTAAAAAGAACTTGCAGAATACTTATCAACCGCTATCCTCAATTTATAGGAGGATATCTGAGTTATTGGTGAAGACCAAAGTTTTCCAACTTCCCCTGGGTAAGAGGAACTGCCGTCCGATTCGAAAAAAGGAAGAGCAGCCTGCTGAGCCCATAGAGTAACAAAAGGAAGAAATTTATTAATTATTTTTCGTAGGTAATAGTTCGTTTAAAATTTAACTTGAGCCAAATACCTGATCACTTTAGTTGGAGGAATTTCATACTCTGTGTTAATTTATTTAGATTAAAATCCAGGAAAAATTTCTCCACGAATATACGCGAATCATCTGTGCCAATCATTCGCCATTATTTAGGTCCATCCTGGAGTCAAGATCAATGGAATATTCATTTATCTACAACTAATTTCCGTAAAGACTTTAAATGAAATGCTCATTTAAAAGACATGTTCTATGACTCTTTATCGAAGCCCTGCAAAAGCTTTTAATACGTAAGAAAATTGCCTATTCATTTAGTGACCGTAAAAAGCCTATATTCATTGGGACTATGGAGAAAACATCATTTATCGTTATTTGCATATGGGCAGTTTTGCTCTTTACCGGATGTCAGGATAAAAATATCGAGACCAACACTCCGGAGTCAAAGAGACCTAATTTTGTCCTGATGATGGGTGACGATCACGGCTGGGACGAAGTGGGGTATCATGGACACCCTTTTGTTAAAACTCCGGTTTTAGATGAGATGGCCCAACAGGGATTGCGACTGGATCGGTTCTATTCCGGGCACCCGACCTGCTCACCGACGCGGGCCAGCTTTCTTACCGGCCGGCATCCCAATCGCTGCGGGACGTTTGCTCCCAATTGGTCCATCCGTCCGGAAGAAATTACCATTGCCCAAATCCTGAAAAAGGCTGGCTATGCTACCGCCCACTTTGGTAAGTGGCACCTGGGACCGGTGAAGATCGATTCACCTACTAGTCCGGGAGCCATGGGTTTCGATGAGTGGCTTTCACATGATAATTTCTTTGAGATGGATCCCATTCTTTCCCGCAATGGAGCCCCTCCCGAAAAAATCGAAGGAGAGGGCTCGCAGATCATTGTCGAGGAAGCAATGCAGTTTATCCAACGGGCTGAAGAGAAAGACCAGCCTTTCTTTGTCGTCATTTGGTACGGATCACCGCATGAACCATACAGCGGCTTACAAAAAGACCTTGATATCTATGACAATCTGCCCACAAGATTTAGCATCGATTCGGTAGCGCTCACCTCTAATGAAACTGGAAATAATGTGGTCCGTCCGCTGGGAGAGGTGTTGCAAGAGCGCTATGCAGAGATTACTGCCATGGATCGATCGATTGGCGAGATGAGAGATTTTCTAAAAATGAAGAATCTTCGCGACAATACGCTGGTTTGGTACTGTGGTGACAATGGTACTCCCGCCAGTGCAGCGCGCACGGGTATGACGTTGCGTGGTGAAAAAGCGATGATGTACGAAGGGGGCATCCGGGTACCTTGCATCATTGAATGGCCCTCGCAATTCAGGAAAGGCCGTATATCTCTGGTACCCTCGGTGACCAGTGATATCCTTCCCACCCTTTGCGCATTGACGAATCAACCTTTGCCTAATCGTCCATTAGATGGCATCAGCCTGGCGCCAGTATTTCTGGATACCCTGGAAAAACGCGATCGTCCGATTTACTTTTGGAGTTTTGATACACAAAAAGTGTTCGATAATCAGGCACTTCCCTATCTGGATTCAGCCCTTCAGGAAGGCACAACTCCTTTGGTAAAAATGATGGATGGAAAATACACCCGGTCCTTTAAAAATCTTAAATACACGATGATGTCAGAAGGTGATTTTGGTGGAGCCCGGGCGATGATCAGCAATGACTTTAAATTAGTAGCGGATCAGTCTCCCATGGCGACAGAACTTTTTGACCTCCGAAATGATTCGGGAGAAACCAATAACCTTAGCCAGGCAAAGCCGGAAGTGGTCGAGAACATGGAAAAGCAAATGTATGATTGGCAAGCATCGGTACTCAAAAGTTTAATGGGGGATGA
>JAGQWV010000044.1 GCA_020437045.1 Saprospiraceae bacterium
CCGAATGCTGGGGTCGACCCTGAGCCGTAAAATAGCGTTCGTCGTCATGAAATAATGCCAGATAATGTCCGGCACCCGTGTGAAGATCTACCACATCTCCCATTACTACGATTCCTCCCCAATCTCCCAGGGGAGTGAGTGGCGACCAGGAGGTACACCAATCGTTGGAATAAGCCATCCGGGCTGGGTACCGTCCGGAGAACATGATCACCCTTGTTTTCCCCAGCGAATCGGTCACCGGATATAAGGTAGGTACTTCCTGCGAAGTCGACCAATTGTCCGGCACGGGCAGACGCTCACTCCAATGAAGGCCTCCATCTTCACTCTTTTTCATCACAATACTGCCCCGGCCATGGCCTTTGGGATATACAATAAAAATCGTCTTACCATCTGGCAGTAAAACGGTCGTAGGATGTCCAAGATATTGTCCCTCCTCCCGATCAATAACCGTTTGCCATTCGCGATGATCATCAAGATCAATCAGTGGTAAACTAAAATAATCAGTAGAAAACGGACTTATGTCAACACCAATGTTTTTAATTTCTTGCCCAACAAGCGTACCAATCACAAGTGAATAAAGTACTATAAAAACAAAATTTCTCCTCATAGTAACTGGTCAATTTTTGGCCTGATTCAATCTGGGTAAAAGTTTGAATCGATGCAAAACAACGTCTCAAAGTACAGATTCACTGCCAATAGGTAGTCCTTTCACTGCAACTTTTGCGGCTGAGGATATCCAGATTCGCAAATTTTGTATCTTTCTAAAAGATCAAAACGAAACAGGAATGCCAAAAATGCATGTCAGTAAATCCATCACCATCGATGCACCAACCCATAGGGTATTTTCTATTATCAATAACTTTCATCACTGGTCGATCTGGTCACCATGGTTGGTTGCAGAACCAGAGTCCCAATTACATGTGCGGGAAGATGGAAAATTTTATGCCTGGGAGGGAAAAAGAGTTGGAGCCGGAGAAATGACCATCATTGATGAGAACCCCGAAACCACAGTCGACTATGATCTCACTTTTCTCAAACCATGGAAATCTACCGCTAAGGTGCGATTTCTTATTGAGCCTGTAAGTCAGAAAACAAAAGTGACCTGGTTGATGGATAGCCGCTTGCCCTTCTTTTTGTTTTGGATGAAAAAAAGTATGGAAGCATTTGTGGGTATGGATTTTACCCGGGGTCTAAACATGTTAAAAGAATATATTGAAACGGGTAAAGTCAGTTCTGAATTAAACTTTATTGGCCAATCTCTTTACCCAGGTTCTAAATATTTTGGCATAACTACCGAAAGTACTATCAGTCGTGTCGGTGCTGATATGCAAGAAGATTTCAAGAAGATTGGAGCATTTCTCCAGGATAAAGGTATAAAGCCAGCCCATCAATTATTTTCCATGTATCGAAAGTGGGATATGGTAAAAGACAAAGTCATTTATACGGCCGGCGTCCCGGTAAATGAAATACCTGCAGATTTACCTTCATCTTTTATATCGGGCGAGATTCCTAA
>JAGQWV010000045.1 GCA_020437045.1 Saprospiraceae bacterium
CGATTGGTCCCAGTATAATATTGAGCCCCACTCCAGAAACAAAGGGTACGGATAAATCTGATTTTAACGGCCTCAATTTTCCTGAGCGGACTCCAAATTAAATTTGTTAAGATCTATGCCAGTATTTGTCACATGTGTGGTTTGGGACTCAAGCGAATAATTTTATCAGGATTGTTCAGCACAACATAGACAGACCCATCCGGACTTCCCGTGACATCTCTGACTCGACCTCCATTTTTAAGTAAGGTCTGCTGGTACATCACCCGGTCTTTTTCAACGTCGAGAAGTTGCACTTCCTCAAATCTTAATGCACCAACCATCAATTGATTTTTCCACTTCGCGAATGCATCGCCATGATAAAAATCGATCCCACAAACGGCAATCGAAGGTTTCCAATAATAAATGGGTTGCTCCATGCCTTCTTTTCTGGTTAAATCCGTGATAATCTCACCATTGTAGTTGATCCCGTAGCTGATGACGGGCCAGCCATAATTACGGCCGGGCTTGATCAGATTTAGTTCATCGCCACCCAGTGGACCATGTTCTGCTTCCCAGATTTCTCCGGTTTCCGGATGAACGGCAAGGCCCTGTGGATTGCGGTGGCCAAATGAGTAAATTGATGGCAAAGCTCCTTGCTTATGATAAAAGGGATTAGAAGTGGGGATCGAGCCATCTCGATTGATCCGATGGATCTTACCGTTGGGTTTACTCAAGTCTTGAGCATCATCGGCAAATCCTCGTTCACCAATGCTGAAATACAAATATCCTTCTGGATCAATAACAATTCTACTGCCGAAATGGTGACTGGTGGTTCGGTAGGTTTCATGCGGTGCTTCAAATAGTATCTCTTGATTGGTCCAGGCCATATCCTGAATTTTTCCCCTGACAATGGAGGTCATTGCCGGTGCGTTTTCCTCGGATTCTTGCTTTTCGAGAGCATGACTAAAAGAAAGATAAATCCAGCCATTTTCTTCATACTGGGGGTCAACGTAGACATCCAATAGTCCACCCTGTCCCTTAAATTGTACCGCAGGTATACCGGTGATACTATCCTTCCGTAAGACCCCATTTTCAATAATGCGCAATCTACCCGGTTTCTCAGTGATCAAGGCTTTATGATCGTTTATAAAGGCGATGCCCCAGGGAGCCTCCACATCTTCAGATATTACCTCAATATCTACACGATAATCCTGAGTCTCTAGCGTGTCGGGTAATGGTGGTTTGGTGATCCCTAGTCGTTTTTCTTCGGCTATAAGGTAATCTACCAGGGTATCAATTTCAGCATCAGAAAAAACGCCTCCCCAGGATGGCATGCCATGGTGAGGGTGGCCAAATTTAATAGACCGGAAGAGATCCCCTTTTCTGGCTCCAAATTGCCAGGATCCATCCAGAAGGCTTTGGGCAATTTCTCCCCTTAAATCTGATCCGTGACAGGTGGCACAGTGTTCTTCAAAAGCCAATGGCCTTTCCGGACTTTCTATAGTCTTTTTCTCCTGATTACATCCTAAAAAAGGTGTTATTATGGTGATTACTACAATAAAAAGAAATAGTTTTTTTGTGCTTATTGCCATGGAATCGTTGCTTAAGAATTGAAAATTTGAAAATACTCATTTTTTAGAGAATTATTTGGAGTGCAATTCATCTACTAATATGGTGAGGTTGTAAAATGATTGTGTAATAAGACAAAATAGTTACACCACCAATAAATGGTTCTTAGGCACATTTAGTGGGTGACTTGAATGATGACCTTACAGCAAGTAACGATAGTTCAGTGATTAATGGAGAAACTCTGGGGTGCATAAAGATTTTCTGCCAGCTTCTTGATCAAACCTGTCTGAGTGGTTTCCGTCGGGCAGGCAACAAGCCAAAGTAATTACTATTAATATTTATGTGATACACTTTTGGAAATTCACTAAATACCAATTAGAACCATATAGATTTCTTGTCAAGGATTAACTCCACCAGATTGGCAGGTCCAGTCCTTCAAATTTAGGATTACGTTTATAATAAGGACCTTCGACAAAGGGAAATTTCTTTTCGATATCATCGATTAATTCAACCCCATATCCTGGTTTATCCGGGATGGTTAGTACGCCATTGCTGATGGGATATGGTTCCTTAAAAATCTCCCATTTCAAAGGATTAAAAGTTTGATTTAGTTCACACATATGACCACTGGGTACTCCGGCCACCAGATGAATATTTGCGATGGTCGTTAAGCCGCCTACCCAGTTGTGGGGGCAATACTTTTGACCAAATTCATGAATGGTTTGTCCGATATACCAACCCTCCGTGATGCCGGAAAGATTGGCATCCGTTTGAATAATGTTCATGGCTCCTGCAGCAGCATAAGGCTTTACCTGATAGCGGTTCCACATACTTTCTCCACCAGATACCATCACGGAAGGCATGGCTTCATTAATGGCCAGGTGTTTTTCGAGCGCATCCGGCAGGGTCCACTCGACCGGCTCTTCATACCAGTAAAATTTCAGATCTTCCAGCACCGGACACAATTCTTTAATGATGGTATCATAGTCCCAGGGAAACTTTTCGATGACCAATTTAAAATCCGGTCCCACGGCCTGACGTAAATTTTCCAGAATAGGAATATATTTTTGCATCGTCAATTTACTGTACTTCCAACTAGTGCCATTGCGAAATTTGAAAGTATCGTATCCTTGTGCTTTATAGCTCAGTGCCTCCGCAATTAAATCTTCTGCTCCATGGTCATATCAGGCATGACTGACTCCACCGCTGGCATAAATTTTTACCTGATTGGAGGGATTTGACTCATTTGATAATAATTGATAAACCGGTTTTCCCTTTGCTTTTCCAATGATGTCCCAGATGGCATTATTTACACCAGCCCATGCACCTTGAGCGACGAAATTGTGCCCCTGGTTATTGGTTAAAAAATCAACGTCGAAAACATTCGCTCCTTTTAAAATAGGCGTAATATATTTATCTGTATAAATTTTTAATTTATCCGGTCCTCGGTATGGGCTCCCTTCTGCTATGCCTACGATGCCCTTGTTTGTAAAAACTTCTACCAGGGCGGCATCTGATTTCCAGACATACAAGCCACCGCATCGCCAGAGATATTCTCCATCGTGCTTGTAGGATAGGGGAGTGACTTTGATGTCTGTAATGACAATGTCTTCCCGTTCCAACCCTTCGGCAGGATGACTACGATCAGCAGCTGATCCTGAGCTATGCATCCTCGACCAGCCCATGCCTTGTAAAAGACTTGTAGCGGAAAGTATTGAAGCATTTTCTATAAATGTTCTCCGTGAAATAGTATCCATAATCCCTACCCTTGTGAAAGATCAAATTACAAATTATGTCGTTAATTCAAGAAATGTTTTCGTAGTCGAAGTCTTGGTTTTAATTCCGGAATATTGAGAGTAGTCTACTTTTTCATTTCTTAATCGGAATTTAATCTTTAGAAGATTATTGGCATTCAATTACTTTTCTAATGCTGAAAATTTTGATTCCGGCATTGACGGTTAATTATTTTCTTTTTCGCGATTCTCCAGTCGATCTTTGTCTTGCTCTTTGCTATCCTGCATCATATCCTCCAGGTTGTCAATCTCTGGTGATGCCTCCAATTCTTTCCA